>CAZWLZ010000089.1:0-11582 GCA_964634505.1 uncultured bacterium
ACAGGAGTAGCTATATTCGGTGGTATGGAATTGGTTGCCCAACTCTGGTTATTTTGGATTGCACCTATTGCTGGAGCTTATTTAGCAGGTTATATCCATGATAAATTTTTAGCTTCAAAACCCTTGTCAGAATACTCAGACGAAAATTAAACTAATTAATATTTCGTTCATATCCCTTCCCCTTTCGAGGGGATTAAAGGAAGTTTATTTCTGTAAAGTTTCACATTCAAACATAAAAAGAAAATTTATTTACCATCTTCTACATCCAAATTAGATAAAATATCATCTAAATCATTAATAACATCTTTATTCTCTTTAATCTCATTACTTATTTGTCCTTCTACAGACTCCGATTCAGCAAAAATATTGTCCAATTCAGAATTTAAAGATATTATTTTTTTGTTATCTTGCAATTCAAGCTCTTCTAAGGTTAAATCAGTTAACATACTAATTTTATCTTCTTCGGGTATTTGACTTAAAGTAATATCCTTCCTTTCTAGCACTGAAGATTTATTAATAATATTATCATTCAAATCAATTTCTTCCTCTCCCTGAGATAAAGATGTTGATTCAATTTTTAAATTATCTATTTCCTCATCAAAATCAAAATCAGAATCTGATAATTCACTAGATTGATTAGAATCAGTTAAATCGTTTTGACAATTTAATTCAATTTCGTTTTCGTCATTTTCATCTATGATTTCATAGCTATCGGTATCTTTACTGATTTCAAAAATAGAATTGGATTCTTCTTTGTCAGATTCTATTTCTTCAGTAACTGTTTCGATGGAAATAGGTAAATTATTTAAAGTATTAATATCTAAATTATTAATAGCATTTTCTATCTCTTGGGCATTTTGTATCCCAGAAATATCTTCAATTTTGACTTCTTCTATTTCTATAAAATTTTCGATTGTCTCATCAATTGATTCTAATAAGGTATTTTCTTCTTTCTTGTCAATAACTGGGGAAGTTGTTTTTTGTCCGATAATTTTTCTTAAATTTTTCCATAATTTGCCAAAAAATCCATCTGGTTTATTGACATCTTCTTTTATTTCTTCTATTTTATTATCTATCTTTTCAACGATTGAATTAGGATCATTTTTGTTTATAGTGGTTACTGTTTCTAATGTTTCAGTAACATTTTCTGTTAAATTTTGTATTTTTTGTTTTTGATCTTCCATAGATGGTATATCTATTTTTTCGATAACCTTTTCAGTAATATCTAATGCTTCATTTTTCAATTCCAGACTAACTGCGGTTAATTTATTTTCTATTTCCGTTGCTTTTTCTACAATTAAGTTATTTGTTTCATTACTGACATTTTGTAATATTTCAGAATTATCATTAATTACCTCTTTTATCGTTTGGTTGGAGGTAGTTTCAGTAACCTTATTTGTCTGAGAAGATTTATTTTTCATCCCGTTAGTTGCTGATTGTCCAATTTTGATACTACCTAATTTAGCTAATAAACTTAACATCAAATCTAATACTGATGTACCTTGTAAAGCAGTTTGTTGGGTGATAAAAATTTTTCTTAATTGTCTTGTTTCCCAAATAAAAGCAACCATAACCGATGTAGCTGCTAATTGCCCTAATAATACTGCTCCTGTTATTCTTTCGGCACATACCCACAATATTAAACCATAAAATAAGCCTAAGCCACTCCATAAAAAATCATCTCGGCGGTGAATTTTTGGGGCTAAAAATGCTGTTAAATATAATCCTAAACTAACAGTTACTATGGCGATCGCCAAAAAGTAGGACAACATAATAAGGTTACTCCCATAATATTTACTTTTAATTATATAACATCAAAAAGACACCTTTATTAGCAAAAACTTAAGATTATGTTACTAAAATTATTACAATTTTAACAATTAAGCACAAAAAAAATCATGGTTGATTACAAAATAAAGATATAATTATAGCTGTAATTGCCCTAAGAATAAGCCCAAAATATTCCCTTTAACTCTTTGATAAATTTTAGATTAAGAATGCTTGAATTATTGTTTTATCTTTCCTAAAATGCTCTTACAAAACTTAATAGCTAATACCTTCTTACATAATTGTTATGAAAATTTATAATTTTTTTGAGTAACTGCAAGTTATGATGAGAAGTTGATCGTAAGAAAAATAGTATAATGAGTGACAATAAAATTAAAGTAGGAATATTAGGTTTTGGTGGTTTAGGTCAAGCTGCTTCTAAAATTCTTGAACAAAAATCCCAACTGCTATGGGTTGCCGTTGCTGATAAAAAAGGATATGCTTATAATCCTCAAGGTTTAGATACGGATATTTTAATTAAAACCTACCACGAAAAAGGTTCTGTTGGTTATGCACCAGAAGGTATTTTAAGCAACAATAGTATTAGTGAAGTTCGAGAAAAAGCTCAAGTTGATGGTTATTTTTTAGCTTTACCCAATTTACCCAATACTTTTATGGCGGATGTGGCCAAAGATTTTATTCAATCTAGTTGGCAGGGTGTTTTAGTTGATGCCTTAAAACGTACTAGTGCAGTTGAACAATTATTACAGTTACAAAGTGAATTTGATAAGGCTGGAATTACTTATTTAACAGGCTGTGGTGCTACTCCCGGCTTATTAACAGCCATAGCGGCGATCGCCTCTCAAAGTTATATAGAAATTCATCAAATTAAAATTACCTTTGGAGTTGGTATTGCTAATTGGGAAGCCTATAAAGCCACCATTAGAGAAGATATTGCCCATTTACCAGGCTTTAATGTAGAAAAAGCCCAAGCCATGAGTGACAAGGAAGTAGAAGCCTTTTTAGATGAAACAAACGGTATTTTAACTCTCGAAAATATGGAACACGCTGATGATATTATGTTGGAATTAGCGGGAATTTGCGATCGCCAACGAGTAACAGTAGGAGGGGTGGTAGATACTCGTAACCCGAAAAAACCACTGAGTACAAATGTTACCATAACTGGACGCACTTTTGAGGGCAAAATTTCAACTCATACCTTTATCTTAGGGGATGAAACCAGTATGGCGGCAAATGTTTGTGGACCTGCTTTTGGTTATTTAAAAGCGGGTTTTAATTTATATCAAAAAGGCCATTATGGATTATTTACAGCTACCGAAATTATGCCTTTATTTGTCAAATAATTGACGATTATTTCTTAAAATGGCCATCAATAGAGATGACAAGAAGTATATTGTTTCTATCGGTAGCAGCTTAGATTAACAAGGGGCTTAAACCCCTTGCCTAAAGGTTGGGGTGTTAGGGTATTAGGGGGTTTTCTTCTCGCCAGATTTTAAGTAATAATAAAAACTCTTGAGATAATCAATTTTTGATTATAAATTATAAAAACTTATTATTTAGTCCTCATTACTTCTTACTTTAGCTAAACCATAAATTTTAGAATCAAACAGCTCTGCCTTGCCTAAAGAATGTAAATATTTTAACTAACCTGTCTGTTGCTATAATTAGCGAAAAAATTTAACTTCATTTTTAAGAAAAAGCTATTGCAAAAATGAAAAAAAGATGTGTTATTGCCTTGGGTAGCAATTTGGGTAATTCTTTAAATATTGTAAAAAGTGCAGTTCAACTATTAATAAAAAACGAAAATATTAAATTAATTTCTCAATCTAGTTGGTATGAAACTAAACCAATTGGACCTCCACAACCTAATTATATTAATGGTTGTATAATTATTGAAACCTATTTAAAACCCGAATTATTATTAGAAATTCTCTTAAAAATAGAGCAACAATTTGGTAGAATTAGAAAAGAAAAATGGGGAGCAAGAACATTAGATTTAGATATTATTTTATATGAAAATCTAGTGATCAAAACTGCTAACTTAGAAATACCTCATCCTCATATGGGAGATCGCCCTTTTGTCCTTATTCCTTTAGCTGAAATTGCCCCTAATTTAATTCATCCCATCACAAAATTAACCATTTTTGAATTACAAAAAAAAGTCAATGCTAATGATGTAACTAAAATTATTAATGACAACAATTTTTAATCAAATTAACCACAAAATATATTCTTAACTGAAATGTTAGACAAAATGAATAAATGGGAATAGGCATTAGGTGTTAGGTAATGAGTAATTATAATGAAAAAATTAGATGTTTGATGATATAATTAGATCAACTACAGTTATGATTAATATTACGATCTAAAAAAATTTTATTGATCCTGTTATTTTTGGAATTATTATTAAGTGAATACGTTAGAAACTACTACCACTACAGAAGAAATTAGTTCGCCTACGAACTTTAAGGAAATTGGTAATATTAAGAGTCAAATTATAGTCATACTCGATTTTGGCTCACAATACTCAGAATTAATTGCTAGAAGAATTAGGGAAACTGAGGTTTACTCTGAGGTTATCCCTTATCGTACAAGTGCAGCTAAAATAAGAGAAATTAATCCTAAAGGCATAATTTTATCGGGAGGCCCTAATTCAGTTTATGATCAAGGTGCGCCTCATTGTGATCCAAATATTTGGCATTTGGGCATTCCTATTTTGGGGGTTTGTTATGGTATGCAGTTAATGGTACAACAATTGGGGGGTGAGGTAGAAAGAGCAAAATTGGCAGAATATGGTAAGGCTTCTCTCTTTATTGATGATCCTATTGACTTGTTAACTAATGTGGAAAATGGTTCAACAATGTGGATGAGTCATGGGGATTCTTGTGTGAATTTGCCTGACGGATTTACAATTTTAGCTCATACTGATAATACTTCTTGTGCGGCGATCGCCCATCATCAACAAAAATTATTTGGGGTACAATTTCATCCAGAAGTAATTCATTCAGTGGGAGGAATTGCTTTAATTCGTAATTTTGTTTATCATATTTGTCAATGTGAACCTACTTGGACTACTAAAGCTTTTGTACAGGAGGCGATCGCAGAAGTAAGGGAAAGAGTAGGAGATAAAAGAGTTTTATTGGCTTTATCAGGCGGTGTAGATTCTTCAACTTTAGCCTTTTTATTACATCAGGCTATTGGAGATAAACTTACTTGTATGTTTATTGATCAGGGTTTTATGCGTAAAGGTGAACCTGAAAAATTGATGGACATCTTTAATCAAAAATTTCATATTAATGTTGAGTATGTAAATGCTAGAGAGAGATTTTTAAGTCAACTCAAAGATATTACCGATCCTGAAGAAAAACGTCGTTTAATTGGCCATGAGTTTATTAACGTCTTTCAAGAAGAATCCAATCGTTTAGGCCCTTTTGATTATTTAGCCCAAGGTACTCTATATCCTGATGTCATTGAGTCTGCCGATACCAATGTTGACCCTAAAACGGGGGAAAGAGTGGCAGTAAAAATCAAAAGTCATCACAATGTAGGAGGATTGCCTAAAGACTTAAAATTTAAGTTAGTTGAGCCTTTACGTAAACTATTTAAAGACGAAGTACGTAAAGTTGGACGGGCGATCGGACTTCCCGAAGAAATTGTAAATCGTCATCCGTTTCCCGGGCCTGGTTTAGCCATTCGTATTTTAGGGGAAGTGACCGCAGAAAAATTAAATATTTTGCGAGATGCTGATTTTATTGTGCGTGATGAGATTAGTAAGCGAGGAGTTTATCACGATTATTGGCAGGCTTTTGCTGTTTTATTACCCGTGAAAAGTGTTGGCGTAATGGGTGATCAACGTACTTATGCTTATCCCATTGTCTTACGATTTATTACCAGTGAAGACGGAATGACCGCTGATTGGGCTAAAGTGCCTTATGATTTATTAGAAACCTTATCTAATCGCATTGTTAATGAAGTGAAAGGGGTTAACCGAGTGGTTTATGATGTGACATCAAAACCCCCCGGTACGATTGAATGGGAATAAATCATTAAAAATTAGGTTGGTTATATTTTGAACGACTTAATTATTAGAGTTGTTGCAAAATAGTGTTTTGACAAAATTTAGCTCTTATGTGACAAGGGTTTTAGACAGGTAAAAATTTAATTCGCAACAAGTCTAATGTAGGTTGGGTTTAGTATTTAAACCCAATAAAATTTTTATTGATATTGATTTATGTTATGTCTCATTCAAACGTCTTTTAGTGATATAGCGAGAGTCTGCACAATTAGGATAAAAAGATTCTGTAAGACAAGGGGTTTAAACCCCTTGTTTGTGTTTGTGTTCTAAAATTGGTAGGTATTGCTTGTTGATTATTTTGAATAAATTGAATATATGACAAAAATTAACTGTCTAAATTAAAGGAGAAGTATGACAATCCTAACTTTAACAACAAATGTGGGCGAAGAAGAATTAATAGAAATAGAATTACCCCCCACAGACTTAATTTATGATGACGGACAACCCATGGAAAGTAATCAACATCGTTTAGAAATGAATGTCTTAATTGAATCTATTGAATAGGCATGGAACGATCGCCAAGATTTCTTCGCAGGGGGAAATATGTTTATTTATTATAGTCTAAATCAAGTCAAAAATAGAGATTTTAGGAGGCCTGATTTTTTTGTAGTGCTAAATACTACTTATGATCCTACTAGTAAAGCGTGGGTAAGTTGGAATGAAAATGGACGTTAAGTACTTGGACAAAATCAATTGTGTATTTTACGATCAAAATTTTGATAGGCAGAACTCATCCTACCTTTTACCAAATGTTAAATTAATTCTGTCCAGGTACTTATCCCGATGTAATTGTAGAGTTGATGTCTCCTTCTACCGCCAGTATTGATAAAACAGAAAAAAAAGAACTTTATCAAAACGTATTTCGTACTAGAGAATATTACATTTTTGATCCTTTTGACGCTAATTCTTTAAAAGGTTGGCATTTAGATAATAATTTAGTGTATGAAGAAATTAGCCCCAATGATCAAGGTTGGTTATGGTGTGAAAGTCTAAATTTATGGTTAGGGAGTTGGCAAGGAGAAATAGGACGTTTTACTAATGATTGGTTAAGATTTTATCATCAAAATGGTGATTTAGTTCTGTTACCAAAAGAAGCAGCCCAAAAAGAGGCTTTAATCGCTCAGTAAAAACTAGAACTTTTCGCAACTCGTTTAAGAGAATTAGGCGAAAATCCAGAAGATTATTTTCATTAATTGTTTGATTTTTTGAAATTCCCCTTATTTAATAAGGGTTTTTATTGATCTTAGAATTATCTTAATTCTCCTAATCTGTCTTTTAGCCTGAAAAAAATTAAGACTTTCTAACACAAAAAACAAAAATTTAGTTTAAACTGAAGTTATTATTTATTAACTCGAAATTTATTAAGTTCTCTTACTATTATGAAAAAATTTACTCAAGTTACCTTAATTCTTTTTATGGCGATCGCCACTAGCTATCCTCTCCATGATTTAGTTCAAGATTTTGTAGCTAAAAGAAATTTAACTGTACAAAATACCCATTATAATTTTTCCAAATATTTACGCTATGGCTCATAAATTATAGATGGTTTACCATTAATAATGGAACAATAAAATATTAATTGTTAATTGTTAATTATTAATTTGAAGAAATGCGAGTAATTTTTTTTGGTACACCTGAATTTGCCTTAGTTAGTTTAACAAAACTTTTAGCACAAGACAATATAGAAGTCATCGCTGTTATTACACAGCCCGATAAAAGAAGGGGAAGAGGAAATCAGGTGATACCATCCCCTGTTAAAAAGTTGGCTATAGAGCATAAAATACCAACTTTAGAACCAGTTAAAATAAAAAAAGATCAAAACACTATTAAATACTTGCAAGAGGCTAAAGCAGATGTATTTATAGTGGTAGCTTATGGACAAATTTTATCTTCAGAAATTTTAAAAATACCAAAATTAGGTTGTATTAATCTTCATGGTTCGATTTTACCCAAATATAGGGGTGCTGCCCCCATACAATGGAGCATCTATAACGGAGAGACAGAAACAGGTAATACAACTATGTTAATGGATGCAGGAATGGATACAGGAGCTATGTTACTAAAAAGTAATACCCCTATTGATTTATGGGATAACGTAGAGGAATTAAGTGATAAATTAGCTAATCAAGGGGGAGATTTATTAATAGAAACCCTAGAGAAATTAGCAAAAAAAGAAATAATACCGATTCCTCAAGATAATAATTTAGCTACTTATGCCCGTTTAATTAATAAATTTGATTATGAAATAAATTGGTCTAATTCAGCATTACAAATTCATAATCAAGTTAGGGCATTTTATCCTAATTGTGTAACTTTTTTTCGAGATAAATCATTAAAAATTATGCGAACTTTACCGATCGCCAAAGCAAAAGAAAGTGTTTTACCAATCCATTTATCTAAATTAGAAAGTTATTATCCTGAATTTGACAATATTCATGGTGAAATTGGAGAAATAGTTAAAATTATTAAAAATATTGGTTTTCTCGTTCAAACAGGTAATGATTTATTATTAATTTTAGAAGTTCAATTGGCAGGGAAAAAAGCTCAATCTGCTTGGGATTTTATTAATGGAAATAGGGTAAAAATAGGCGAGAAAATAACGAATAATACAAGATTAATTACTAATTAATAGTACGCCAAATTAATAAATGAGAATAGGTAGTAGGTAGTAGGTAGTAGGTAGTAGGTAATTATATTAAGACAGAGTTTTTTGTTATGGCTTTTTCCTTAAATATTCGTTTTTTGAGATTTTAAAGTAAAGTAATTTTATTTTATATCTCCTAATATCTTCTTTTCTTGGTTAACCTAATACCTAACCCCTAACACCTAATACTTTCCTAATTTATAAATACCCAATGATTAAAAAAAGATGACAAATGATGAATGATCGATCACTAATGATAGAATGATTTAGTAGATTGTGTTCAATTTATCAATTTATCAATTTATTAATTAAGTTGACAATCTTAGGCTTGGTAAGGATTAAAAATATCCATGAGCAAAAAAAATTCCGTATCGGTAGTTACAGAAATTCTTAAGGCTTTTCCTTCTTGGCGATCGCCAAGTGGTGAATTACGTCCACAAATGTACTTTAAATCTTCTTTGACAGCATTATCTCATGCCATGGAAGATCAAGTTTTAGCAAGTTCAGAAAATCCCTTAATTATTGCCACTTTCCAAAAAGAAAAATTTTATAAACAAGAAGAACATCGCTATACTAAAATTGGTCACAAAAGTAATCATGTTTATGTGTTAGCAGCACCAGAAAACGAATTTAAAAATAACTCTGATTTATACGAAAAAATAGCCTTTTCCCCTCAAGATTCCCTCGCCCAAGAATGGCATTTAGTAGTAATCGGTCAAAATTATACCAGTTGTTTAATTTGCAGAGAAAAACCATCTTTATCCCCTTTTTATCCTACTATGGGTGCGATGGATAATAGTAGGCGTTTTGAAGGAGTTTGGACTTTTGACAAAGAAGTTACCCTCAAAGCAGCTGAAATTATGTTGAAATTAATTTTAGAATATCGCCCCGAATTAAAGCAAAAAGTAGAAGAAGCGTTAAATTTATACTGCACAATTCCTCAATCTCAAAGTCGCTCAAAATCTTCCTCTTCTAACATTATCAATGTTACTCCAGTTGTTAATCCCGATCCTTTTGTAAAACGTCTTATTACCTATCTTCAAGCAGGCCAATATAAATTAATTAAAGCTAATCGTTTTTTAAGTGTCAAAGAAAAAAAAGAAAGATTACTTAATTCAGTGATTGGAGCCCTTAGAAGTTCGTTAAATCCTAATGAAATTTTACAAATAGCTATCAATAAATTAGGAGAAGGTTTGAATGTATGTCGTTGTATTATTTATCGTTGTCAAGAAAATGATGTCACTGCTACCATTCAACATGAATTTTTAAATGAAGGAATTAAATCTATCAAAGGGCAAGTTTGGAATTTACAAAATAACCCCTTATTTCAAGAGGTAGTTAGGCAAAAAGAATCAGTAATTATTAATGATGTTAATGTAGATGCACGTATTCAAGAAGAATCTTATCCTTTACAAACATTAGTGCAGAATTGTTCAATTATCTCTTGGTTATTAGTGCCAATTATTTATCAGGGTAAACTTTTGGGAATTATGGAAATTCATCATTGTGGCCCCAATCCTTCTATTTGGAAAGATGAAGATATTACTTTAGTAAATGCGATCGCCACTCAAGTGGGAGTCACTATCATTCAAGCCGAATCCTATGCAAACCTAGAAGATTTAAACGAACAATTAGCAGCCTTAGATCGAACTAGGGCTAATCTAGTAGCTATTACAGGCCATGAATTAAGAACTCCCCTTTCTACTATTCAAGTGTGCTTAGAAAGTTTAGCACAAGAACCAGATATGCCTCAAGAATTAAGGCAAGTAATGTTGGATACTGCTTTAGAAGATGCGGAAAGATTAAGAAAATTAGTACAAGATTTTTTAACTTTATCTCAATTAGAAAGTGGTAGAGTAGAATGGAATAACGAATCTTTATCTTTATCTGAATGTGTACAATTGGCTTTATCTCATATTACTTCCCGTTCAAAAGACAAAAATTGCCCTACCATTAAAAATGAAATTAAAGAAGATTTACCTTTAGTTCAAGCCGATGGAGAATGGTTAGTAGAAGTTTTAACCAAATTACTTGATAATGCTTGTAAATTTACTGATAAGGATGCAATAATTACTTTAAGTGTAATAATTCGTAATGCCAATTTAGAAGTAACAATTTCTGATAATGGTAGAGGTATTGAACCAGAAAGTTTAAATCAAGTCTTTGAGCGTTTTTATCAAGAGGAAGGAGCTTTAAGACGTTCAACAGGGGGAACAGGGCTTGGATTAGCTATATGTAGGCAAATCGTCCAAAATTGGGGGGGTAATATTTGGGCAGAATCTGAGGGAAAAAATAGCGGGAGTAAATTTCATTTTACAATTCCCATATTTAATTTAGATTCTTTTAACACTAATAAAAATTTACAGAAAAAAAATAAAAAAAATTCTCTCTATACCTTACCTCCTTCTAAAGTACGATAATTAAACTTTATTCAAGTATCAAGGATTAAATCAAATTAATAAATATGAATGAATTAGATCATTTTTTAGACATAGCCACAAAAGCCGCCATAGAAGGCGGTAACGTCTTAAAAAAATTTTGGGGGAAACAATTGGCGATCGCAACAAAAAATAGAATAGATGATTTAGTGACAGAAGCAGATCAAGGGGCAGAAAAAGAGATATTAAAAATTATTACTTCACACTTTCCCGAACATGGTATTTTAGCAGAAGAAACAGGGAAATTAGGGGCAATTGAGAGCGATTTTTTATGGGCGATCGATCCCCTTGATGGAACAACAAATTACGCCCATAGTTATCCTCATTGTGCAGTATCTATAGCCTTACTAAAAAAAGGAATCCCTATAGTAGGAATAGTTTATAATCCCATCACAGAAGAATTATGGAAGGCGGCCACAGGAAAAGGGGCAACTTTAAATGAAAAACCTATTAAAGTATCCGCTACACATAAATTAAATCAAAGTCTTTTAGTAACAGGTTTTGCTTATGATAGAAGAGAAACAAAAGATAATAATTACGCAGAATTTTGTTATTTAACTCATCTAACCCAAGGAGTGCGTCGTAGTGGTTCGGCTTCCTTAGATTTAGCACAAGTAGCCTGTGGACGTTTTGATGG
>CAZWLZ010000090.1:0-11572 GCA_964634505.1 uncultured bacterium
ATTTCTGGATCAGAATTTGTCGAAATGTTTGTAGGGGTTGGTGCATCACGTGTCAGAGATTTATTTGAACAAGCCAAACAAAATGCTCCTTGTATCGTATTTATCGATGAAATTGATGCTGTTGGTCGTCAAAGAGGTGCTGGTTTAGGGGGAGGTAATGATGAAAGAGAGCAAACTCTTAACCAATTATTAACTGAAATGGATGGTTTTGAAGGCAATAACGGAATCATTATTGTAGCAGCCACTAACCGCCCAGATGTCTTAGATGCCGCTTTATTACGCCCCGGACGTTTCGATCGCCAAGTAGTAGTAGATCGCCCTGACTATGCTGGACGCTCTGAAATACTTAACGTTCATGCTCGTGGGAAAACTTTAGCTCCTGACGTAGAATTAGATAAAATTGCTCGTCGTACTCCCGGATTTACGGGAGCAGATTTAGCCAATTTATTAAATGAAGCGGCTATTTTAGCAGCTCGTCGCAATTTAACAGAAATTTCTATGGACGAGATCAATGATGCTATTGATCGTGTATTAGCAGGCCCAGAAAAGAAAAATCGTGTCATCAGCGAAAAACGTAAAACTCTAGTAGCTTATCACGAAGCTGGTCATGCTTTAGTGGGAGCATTGATGCCAGACTACGATCTGGTGCAAAAAATTAGTATTATTCCTCGAGGAGGAGCTGGAGGCTTAACTTGGTTTACTCCTAGCGAAGATCGCATGGAATCGGGCTTATATTCTCGCTCTTATTTACAAAATCAGATGGCTGTTGCTTTAGGCGGTCGTATTGCTGAAGAAATTATTTTTGGGGAAGAGGAAGTAACAACAGGTGCTTCTAATGACTTACAACAAGTAGCAAGAGTTGCTCGTCAAATGATTACTCGTTATGGGATGAGTGATAATTTAGGTCCAGTAGCTTTAGGTCGTCAAAATGGTAATGTATTTATGGGGCGTGATATTGCTTCTGATCGTGATTATTCCGATGCTACGGCAGCTTCTATTGATAAAGAAGTTAAGGAATTAGTTGATCATGCTTATACTCGTGCTAAAGAAGTATTACAGACAAATCGTTCAGTTTTAGACAAATTAGCAGAAATTTTAGTAGAAAAAGAAACTATTGACTCTGATGAATTACAACAAATTCTACAAAATAATGATGTGAAAATAGCTACTTTTGCTTAAGTAATTATAAATCTAATTTTTAAGGGGTTTACGCCCCTTTTTTTCTTTCAAAAACTTGTCATTATTTTAAATTCTATTCTTCTTTTAGTCTTGTTTGTAATTGTTCAAAAACTAACTCGTCATTGGTAACATTATTTCTCTAACTTCGGATATTTTAATTACCAACTCGATGGTCTCAAAACTATTTATTTAATTATTAATTCTATAAAAATACCTAATTTACTATCTTTGATTTGAGTAGAATTTTGCCATTCTATATCTGTTGATAATCTTAATTTTTCGGTAATGGCATAACCAGTAGAAATTTTAGTAATTCCTACTTCGGCATCAGTGGCGATCGCCATAAAATTTTGAGTAATAAAAATATCAGCTGCCCCATCGGGAGATAAAATAATTGCTAATCTGATTCCTGTATTTAATCCATTTATTTCAAAATCCCCAATTCTTAGATAACGATAACCCACAACGGGAGCAATATTGATATAACTACCTAAAGGTAAAATATAATAATGTAAATCACTACTAACATTCAAATTTTGTCCTTGAAGTGCTTGACTATATTCGCCACTAATGGTAAAAGGAGATTGATTGATAAAAATATCTTCGATCGCCAAATTAAGATTACTATAATCTTGCCCCGAAAATTCACTATAACCAAAACGCAAACGAGTACGAAAACTAGGATTATATTTAATTTCTGTTAAAAGATCGGGAATTTGTTGTAACCATTTTTGCAAAACGGGACTATTTTCGATCATTTCTGGAGTTAAATCAAAATCTTCCCCTTTTTTGATTAAATCCTCTAATTCATCAGCTTTAGTTAAAGATGAATTAATTAAGCAATAGAAAGTAATTAACAAAAAAAGAACTTTTCTAAACCAAAAAGAAACAACCATAAAAATATTTTCTCTCTACATCTATTGCATGAATAATGGCTAAATTAAGTGAAATTTGATTATGATTGATTATATAGCATCAAATAAAATTGCTGTTAATCATAGTAAACAATAAATAGCCCAAAAATAAAAACATTGAGCAAAGAAAGATTAGATAACTTATTAGTTAAACGTGGTTTATGTGAATCACGCAATTTAGCACAAAAATTAATAAGAGCTGGAAAAGTTAAGGTAAAACAACAAATTATTGATAAACCAGCCCTTGAAATTGATTTAGATAGCGAAATAGAAATTAAAGAAAAACCTCTTTATGTCTCAAGAGGAGGAGAAAAGTTAGCAAAGGCTTTAGATTTATTTCCTATTACGATTAAAGATCGAATTTGTTTAGATGGAGGCATTTCTACCGGTGGTTTTACCGATTGCTTATTACAAAAAGGGGCGAAAAAAGTCTATGGAGTTGATGTCGGTTATGGACAAGTTGCTTGGAATTTACGTCAAGATTCTCGGGTAATTTTGTCAGAAAGAACTAATTTTCGTTATTTAACTTTTGATACTTTATATAAAGGTCAAATTCCAGCGGATTTAGCCGTGATGGATTTATCTTTTATTTCTCTAAATAAGGTTTTAGCAACTCTATGGCAATTATTAATAGAGTCTAAAGACATTATTTTATTAGTCAAGCCCCAATTTGAAGTAGGCAAAGAAAAAGTAGGAAAAAAAGGCGTAGTAAGAGATACAAAATATCAAGCCCAAGCTATCTTTGAAATTGTCCGCACTGCCACTAATCTGGGGTGGCAATATCAAAATTTGACTTGGTCACCTTTATTAGGACCAGCAGGTAATATAGAATATTTATTATGGTTAAATGTTAAATCTAATTGTGTTATTGAACTTAAAGAGATAGAGTTTTTAACCCAAAGGGCTTGTCAAGAGCTTAAATCAGAAATAAAACAATAAATTTTAATGAGAATTCATTACTGTTTCTTTGCTAATATCACGAGAACTTAAAAGCGGTGAATTTGTTTGAGTGATTAAGGCCTCTTGTATCTTTTCGTCCTTTTCTTCCTCCTCTTTCAATTTAATCATAATTTTCGGACCTGAACTTGCCACCCGAAAAATCATCCCGTCTTTCACTAATACCTTATTAATTTTCCTTCCATTAACAAATGTTCCATTAGCACCTACATTTATTAAAACCCAATCTGTCCCTCTTGATCTAATCTCTAAATGATGTCGGGAAACTACAGCACTATATAAAATTACATTGTTATCATTTGCCCTACCAATTTTTATGATAGAATTAGGTTCAAATTGCCATTTTTGAACCGCCACAGATTTAAGGGGATGTAGTAAAGTTAATGTAATCACTGATTTTCCATTAAAATTTTTGTTTTTTAATTTTAGACTTTTAAGAGGGTTTTATTGCTCACTATCAAGGTTATTATACCCTTATTTTGGGTGTATATTACCTTACTCAATTATTTTTAACAATAATTATTGTTAGAGTATAATTCAATTGGTGATCTGATTATCCAATATTTTATTATAAATTTCTTCTATTGTTAAGGTTTATTTTTACTTAAATATGCGTCTTAAAATTTGCGGTATTACTAATATCTCTCAAGGTTTGGCGATCGCCAATTTAGGTGTTAAGAATTTAGGTTTTATTTATGTATCATCTTCGCCTCGCTACGTGAGTAAAGAAGTCATCAAAGAGATTGTAAGTAGTTTAAATGAAAATGTCAAAAAAATAGGCGTTGTTGTTAATTTATCGATTAGCGAAATTGACCAATTAGTTAAAGAAACTGGTTTAAATGGCATTCAATTGCACGGGGAAGAAACTCCTCAATTTTGCCAAGAAGTTAAGCAATTACTACCTCAAATCGAGTTAATAAAAGCCCTAAGAATTAAAAATTTAGATTCTTTAAAGGAAAGTAAAATATATAATCATTGTGTGGATACTTTGCTTTTAGATGCCTATAGTCCAAATGCTCATGGCGGTACGGGTAAAACGATTAATCTGGATATGTTAACAGGATTTACCTCTCCTATCCCATGGCTATTAGCTGGGGGGTTAAATCAAGGAAATATTGCCACTGCTTTAACTTACGTTAAGCCTAATGGAATTGATTTATCTAGTTCGGTGGAAATTTCCCCAGGTAATAAAGATTTAACTAAAGTTGCCCAAATCCTCTGTTTAATAAAAGATTTAACTTAATTGATTGATTGTAAAGAAAAAAAAAGACATAAAAATATATACTAGAATGACAATATTTATTAATTATTTGAAAACAATATGCGTTTTTACTCTTCATTATTAATTGTTTCAACGGTTATTATGCCGTTTTTGTTTACCAATTTTTCGGCGATCGCCCAAGAAACTCAAAAACCTTCTTCTGCTAATCTGAGTATTAGAGAAAACTCAATAATTTTAGAAAAACAAGTAGAAGAATTGATCAAAAATGTAGATAAAGCAGTAGAAAATAAAGATATAACGACTTTATTAAAATTTTTTGCTCCTTTTGTGGTCTCAGAAATGACTTTTAATAAAGATAATTACTCCTATACCATTAAATTGAATGGCATGGAAGAACATCGTATTTATTTTGAAGAAAGTTTTAAAGAATTAAAAAATCGAGAAATTTTATTCGATGATTATCAAATAAGTATAGAAGCAAATGGGGCGATCGCCTATATTACCAGTAATAGAGTTGCCAATTATACCACAAAAGATGACCAAAAAATAATTTCTTCAGCCAAAGCAAAAATCAGATTAGCGATGGTAGCAGGAGAACTTAAAATCATTGAAATTGAACAAAATGCAGATATAAGTTTACGTCCAAATACTAATTAAAAAATTCTAGGTTGGGTATTTTGTGACTAACCCAACCCTATGATAAATCATGGATTTAAGCCTTTTGAAAAGGAGTTCTCCATCCATTAGCTGCCCTACGACGACCTTCATTAAAACCACGATCATAATCGCCTGAATTGCGAGGATTATCGTATCTTGCTAAATTAAAACCATCTTCTAATCCTCTTCTATATTCTTCTTCAGGAGACCTAAATTGGTGACGATCTCTATTATTATTAATAGCACGATCGATAAGTATAGCACCAGCACCAATACCTAAAACTTCTCCAAAACTTAGGGCATAAACTGCATTTCCTAAACCCATAACACTAGTGGTGACAATGGTTAAAGGTATTAGAGTTTTAAAAAGTAATTTTTTATTCATAAAAATTTTAATAATTGATTTCACTGTATAGATTTAATCATTATAAATGATCATAGTTGATAGTTGTCAATTTGAAATGAAAGGAAAAAAATGGCGATCGGTATCACTTCAATATTAATAATGCACCAACTTTAAATGAAAGTGTCATCAGTAAAACAAATGCTGAAAAAGTGCTACATCTTTAAATTAGAATAATCTAAAAATCTATATAAAAACCCAAATATATCTCTTTTTTATACCTAATACAATAAATGTTAGAGTTTATTTTATTAATTATCTATTCTACAGACTAAATAATTTAGTCTAGTAAACAGAACAAAAACTTTCTATCGAAACGATCAAAAAAATTAATCAATTTCTTGATTTTTACACAATTATAAAAATGAAAACATTATTAATTACAAGTACGGATACAAATGCAGGTAAAACGATTATTACCGCAGGTTTAAGGGCATATTATCAAGAATATTATCCTAATTTAAAAATAGGTTTAATGAAATTAATTCAAACTGGTGATGATTCCTCTACTATTTCCAGTGATGTTAAATTTTATCAACAATTTTTTACAGATGTAGTAAATCCTCTCTCTTTTAACGCACCTTTAGCACCTCCAATAGCCGCCATGAAGGAAAATAAAACTGTTAATTTAGCTACCGTTTGGCAAAGTTTATTACAATTACAAGCCGAAAAAGATTTAGTTTTAGCCGAAGCCTTAGGCGGTTTAGGCTCTCCTGTTACCTTTGAGTTAACCGTAGCTGATTTGGCTTCTAGTTGGCGTTTAGAGACTATTTTAGTTGTTTCTGTCAAATTAGGGGCGATCGCCCAAATTGTAGCAAATGTGGCTTTAGCTAGGCAACATAAAATTAAACTTAGAGGAATTATTCTTAATTGTATTCAGCCTTATACTGAAGCAGAAATTGAAGATTTAACACCAATTGACTTAATTCAAACCCTGACTCAAGTACCAGTTTTAGGCATTTTTCCCTATGTAAATGATGTGAATGATTTAATTTCTATCAGAAAAGGAATTACTCAATTAGATTTAAGTTATCTAAATCTTATCTAAAAATTAATCTTATTTTGACAAAATAGCATTAGTTATATTGATTAAAATCTTATTATGTGTTGTAATACTTAGCCATTTATTTTAAATGCTTCTCCAGCTAACCAACCAGTTGTCCAAGCATTTTGAAAATTAAAACCTCCTGTAACCCCATCAATATCTAAAATTTCTCCTGCAAAAAATAAACCAGGGCAAATTTTGCTTTCCATAGTTTTAAAATTAATTTCTTTTAAACTAACACCACCACAAGTAACAAATTCTTCTTTAAAAATGCCTTTTCCTTCAATTAAATAAACACCATTAATAACTTCTTCAACTAATAAATTTAATTGTTTATTTGATAATTCAGCCCAAATTTTATTAAGATCAATATTTACATGATTAACTAAATTTTGCCATAATCTTTTAGGAAGTAATTGAGAATAATTACTAACTTTTTGGCGAGGAATTTCTGCTTTAATATTTAATAGAAATTGACGTAAATTTTCTTGATTATAACTATTACCTAACCAGTCAATTTTTAAAGATAATTTATAATTATTTTCTGCTAAAATTCTTGCACCCCAAGCAGACAATTTTAACACAGCAGGCCCACTTATCCCCCAGTGAGTAATGAGTAATGCACCATTTTGAGTAAGTTTATTTTTATCATTATTTAATAACTTTAATTCAACATTTTGAACACTAATTCCTGATAGATTTTCAAGGCGAGAATCTTTGATTTTAAAAGTAAATAAAGAAGGTACAGGTTTAATAATTGTATGCCCTAAAAACTCTGCCCATTGATAACCTAATTTATTACTACCAGTGGCAATTAAAACATAATTACTCTTTAAAAAATTGCCTGATTTTAACTCAATTAAAAAGTTATTTTCACTTTTCAAAATATTTTTAACAGGCGTATTCAAAAATAATTTAATGCCCAACTTTTTAGCCACTTTTAACAAACAATCAATAATAGTTTGAGAGTCATCACTAACAGGAAAAATTCTACCATCGGATTCAATTTTTAATCTTACTCCCTCATTTTCAAACCATTTGACTGTATCCTCACACTGAAAACGAGAAAATGCCCCCCGTAATTCTTTTCCCCCTCTTGGGTAATATTTGCTTAAATCTGAAGCATTAAAACAATTATGGGTTACATTACATCTACCACCGCCAGAAATTTTTACTTTACTAAGAGGTTGATTACCTGCTTCTAAAATAGTTACTTCCGCATACGGGTTATTGATTGCCATATTAATAGCACTAAAAAAACCAGCAGCGCCCCCTCCAATCACTATAATTTTTATCTTATTTGTCATTTTATAATCATAATTTAATCAATGGCTGTAATAAATATTACTTTTTTTTTACAGAGTTAAAAGCTACTTAAAAGATAAAATCGATCAATTTAACCATGTTTTAAACATGTATCTTAAAATAACTAGAAAAACAATAAAAAAGAGTATTTCATGAACATAAAAAATTTTTTACATACAGCAATTTTAGTATCAAATATTGAACAATCAGAATATTTTTATTCAGAAATATTAGGCTTATTAAAAGTAGAAAGAGACTTAAATTTTAAAGGAATTTGGTATGAAATAGAAGGAATTCAAATACATTTAATTGAAAATCCTAATTTTAAAAATCAAGTTATTAATGAGGAAAAACTAGGACAAAACTATCATTTTGCTTTAAATATTGATAATTTAGATCAATTTAAAGAACATTTAAAAAAATATAATTATTCCTTTCAAATGAGTGCATCTGGTAGAAAGGCTTTATTTATTAAAGACCCCGATCATAATATTATTGAAATATCACAAGTTTAATCACTCTTATTATTTCAAATTAATTATTATTACAAAGATAATCCCCCTAATCTCCTTAGTAAGGGGGAATGTAAAAAAATGTTCAAATTAACTTGTTATGCTATTAGATAAACTCATTAAATAAAATTAATTTTAATGCAATTTTTAGCCGAAAATGATTTTAATAAATTAATATTATATATTCAATATTATTCCAATTTTTTATTAATTTGGTTCATTTCTCCTATTGTTTTAATCGCTATTGGTCTTTTTTATAGTTATAAGGAAAACAATTTTTTATTACTCAATTCTAAACAAAATAATTATAATCAAGACAAGAAAACAATTAAAAATAAACTATTTTCTACTATAGAAATTATTTTTTTTATCGTATTTGTAGGGATTTATATTTATCTAATTTTATATCAAGAAGATTTTGCTTATCACGACAATTCACAATTTACATCGGCTTCTTTACAAGGTAAATTTTTTGATATGCCGATATGGAAGGATGCAGGACGATTTTGGCCTTTGGGGCTTCAAGAATATAATATTATTAGTCTTTTTAGTAAAACGATTTTTGCTTATCATTTATTTTCGATAATTCAATTATTGATTACTATTGTTAGTATTTTCTTCATTTTAGAAAAAATCAATCTAACTTATAAGTTATCAATCATTGTGTTGATAATGCTTACGCCTAGTTTTGTTATTTCTTTTTTTGGGCTTATTTTTCCTGAGAGAAATTTAATTTTTTGGTTGGCGATTTTCATTTTATGTTATCAAAAGTTTCTTCACAGTAAAGCAACTATTTATTTTTGTGGAGTTTTAATTGCTACTCAATTTTTGTTGTATTATAAAGAGCCAATATTTTTATTAATAATTAGCTTTGCTTTTATTCGCCTAATTTTAATTTTATCTATTCATAAAAGTGCCTATAATTTTGCTCAATTTCTAACTTTTATTAAGTCTAATTGGTTAGATTTTTCTTTGCTAATTCTTTCAATTATTTTCTTCCTTCAATATTTAACTATAACTAAAGATAAAGTTACATCTCCTTATGTTAGCGATGGCAAAAATTTAAAATGGTTGTCAACTTTTTTTGACTATACAAGTATAAATCTGATTTTAGGTACTTTTTTAGTTGTATTTTTGATTAGAATTTTATTTCTTTTTCTGCGGAAAAAATCTCCTGATTTAATATGGGATTGTTTGGCGATCGCCAATTTGATTTATTTTTGTGCCTATCTAAAACTAAATATCTTTAGTTGGTATTATCTTGCACTTGTTGATTTTTTTGCAATTTTATATCTAGCAAGATTAACTTATTTTCTCTTTCTTAGTAAGAGACAAAAATATCAAATTGTCGTAGTGATAATTTTAATCACAGCAATATTGTTACAAAATATTCATTATTCTGCCTATGCCATTCTATCCCGTAAAAAATCTATAGATAGCAAAGTAGAAATTAGTAAATTTATTGAAAATTATCTTAATAACAGTAATAAGTCTGAAAATATAAATTTATTGTTTCCTGCTAATAGTGGTTATGAAGTAATGGAATTTTCAGCATTTTTAAACTACAAAAAATTTAATGTTTTGATTGATAGTAAACCTAGTAAAAAGAAAAAAAATCTTTTAATTATGAATATTACTGAACAAAATACGGATAATTTATGTGTTTCATTTCGTCAATTCAACTGTTATAACAATGACAATCCAAAATTAAATGATTTAATTATTTTTATGCCTAATGGTGTCATGGTTTTTGATGCAAAATTAAAGGAAAATGACTCTTTCCCTATCGATAAGATAAAAGAATTTGAAAGTAATTTTATGCAAACATTTCACTATCAACCAACGTTTGAAGGTATTGAAAAAATTTTATTATTTTTTTCAGGAGATAATCTTATTGATAAAAAATGGTTGAATGCCTATATTTTCTCTCCTTCTATTGTCAAAAAGAAGTAGAAATGAAATCAATAATACTTTGGCAGGGTATAGACTTTATTTCTCAAAAGACAATAATATTTATAGTTTTTGGAGACTAAATTTATTTATTATTAAAATTTATCTGAAAATATTTACTTTCCTAAATTATCTTATCAACCAGAAGAAACAAGATTAGCCGTAACAAACATTACCAAATATAAATTTAATGCTCAGAATAAACAATTAAGAATATTATGATCTTTTTATGAATTATAATTGGTTGACTATAAAAAGTTATACTTTTTACACTATATTTTTAAATATTTAGACTAATGACTAATTCTGATAATAAAGATTATTCTCAAGTAAATCTTGATCGAGAAGATAAAGGGGCAAAAGCTAGACAATTATTAGGGATTAAGGGGGCAGCTAACACCTCTTCGATTTGGAAGATACGCTTACAGTTAATGAAGCCGATTACTTGGATTCCTTTAATTTGGGGAGTTGTGTGTGGTGCGGCTTCTTCTGGAGGATATGTATGGAGTGTGGAAGATTTTTTTAAGGCTTTAACTTGTATGTTACTTTCTGGGCCTCTTTTGGCAGGTTATACTCAAACTATGAATGATTTTTATGATCGGGAAATTGATGCTATTAACGAGCCTTATCGCCCTATTCCTTCGGGGGTAATTTCTATTCCTCAAGTAGTTTTTCAAATTTTTGCTTTACTTTTTGCAGGTATTGGTTTAGCTTATCTCTTAGATATTTGGGCAGGGCATGAATTCCCTGTTATTACTTGTCTTGCTATTGGAGGCTCTTTTATTTCTTATATTTATTCTGCACCTCCTTTAAAGTTAAAGAAAAATGGTTGGCTGGGTAATTATGCTTTAGGTTCGAGTTATATTGCTTTGCCTTGGTGGGCTGGCCATGCTCTTTTTGGTGAGTTAAGTTGGACTTTGGTTATTCTTACTCTTATATATAGTATGGCTGGTTTAGGTATTGCTATTGTTAATGATTTTAAAAGTGTTGATGGCGATCGCCAATTAGGATTGGATTCTTTACCTGTGATGTTTGGCGTTACTACGGCAGCTTGGATTTGTGTGATTATGATTGATGTTTTTCAATTGGCGATCGCCGGTTATTTAGTGACCATTAATCAAAATTTGAGTGCGGCAATTCTAGTCTTATTAGTAATTCCCCAAATTACTTTTCAGGATATGTATTTTTTACGAAATCCTTTGGAAAACGATGTTAAATATCAAGCTAGTGCGCAACCTTTTCTGGTTTTGGGAATGTTAGTAGTAGGTTTAGCTTTAGGCCACAGCAATTTTTAAATAAACCTCTTGCTAAAATCCTAAAATAGCACCAAACAAATTCCTTAAAATGTTGTTATTGTCTTAAAGTCCCCCTTCTTAAGGGCAGGGCTGTTTCATTCTAAAGAAAAAGCGATAATTATAGGGAGAATGG
>CAZWLZ010000091.1:0-11466 GCA_964634505.1 uncultured bacterium
GTAGCAGAATATGAAGGATTAACCAGCGAGGATATTCAAGCCTGTTTACTTTTTGTAAGTAAAACTTTAGAAAGTAGTCAATTTATGCCTTTAATAAAAGTTGCCTAAATGCGTTTGGCAATCGCCACTTAAGTATAGATTTTACTTCATTGGCAATTAAAATAATAGTTTTAATTTATTTTAAACTCACGCTAAAGTTATTAATAATTGTTAAGATTTCATAGCAAATGCAAACTTCTATTAAACATTTTTTTGTATTGTAGAAGATGACTATAAAGATAATTTGTAACACTAGGGAAATTATTAATAAATTAATTAAGGAGTAAAAGTTAAGATGGTGGCGGAAGTAACTAAAAATAATAGAAGTTATGAAGAAAAAACTCAAGAAATTGCTAAAGAATTAATTATCGCAACTCGTCAAAAGAGTAATATTTTTGCCCAACTTAAAGAGCAAATGCAATTTGATGATAAGTTGATGCAATGGACGATGAGCAACCCTGGTTTAAGAGTACAATTATTTCGCTTCATTGATGCTTTACCAGCTTTACAAAGTAATTCTGAAATTGCCCGACATTTACAGCAATACATGACTACTGAAGAGGTAGAGTTACCTGATGCCCTTAAAAGTATTGTTAATTTTAGTGATGCGGATTCTCCTCCTGCTAAAATTGCGGCGGCTACTGTGAGTAAAGCCGTTGAAACTCTTGCTTATAAATATATTTCAGGAGAAACTATCCAAGCTGTAATCAAAGCTGTGGAAAAAATGCGTAAGGAGAAAATGACTTTTTCCATCGATTTATTAGGGGAAGCTGTTATTAGTGAAACGGAAGCGGAATCTTATCTAAATAATTATCTTACTTTAATTACTCAATTAAGTGAACAAGCTCAAAAATGGCGGGATATTCCTGAAATTGATCAAGCTGATGGTTATAATTTAAGTAAAGTTCAGGTTTCTGTCAAGTTAACTGCATTTTACTCTCAATTCGATCCTATTGATCCAAACGGTAGTAAGGCTAAAGTTTGCGATCGCCTCCGTCTTTTGTTACGTCATGCTGAAAAATATGGCGCTGCTATTCATTTTGATATGGAACAATATCAATATAAAGATATTACAATTGCTATTTTACAAGAATTATTAATTGAGGAAGAGTTTCAAAATCGGACAGATATAGGGGTAACTTTACAAGCCTATTTGAAAGAAGGTGAAAAGGATTTACAAAGTTGGATTGAGTGGGCAAAAAAACGAGGCAAACCTATCACTATTAGATTGGTAAAGGGTGCTTATTGGGATCAAGAAACCATTAAATCTTTACAAAATCATTGGCCACAACCAGTTTTTAATCAAAAGGTTGAAACTGATATTAATTACGAAAAAATGACTCGTTTATTGTTAGAAAATTATCAATATTTATATGCGGCTATTGGTAGTCATAATGTCCGTAGTCAATCGGTGGCGATCGCCATTGCCGAAGAGTTAAATATTCCACCTCGTGCTTTTGAGTGTCAAATTTTATACGGTATGGGTGAAACGTTGGCGAAGGCGATCGCCAAAAGAGGTCATAGAATAAGGGTTTATGCCCCTTATGGCAAGTTATTACCGGGTATGGCTTATCTTATCCGCCGTTTACTTGAAAATACAGCTAATAGCTCATTTTTACGTCAAAATTTAGAGGAAAAACCCATTGAGGAATTAGTCGCTCCTCCCACAATTCCACCTAGTCAAGAAGTTTTAAATCAAGTTTCCTCTTTTCAGAAGGGAGATAAATTTATAGGGGTAGCTGATACGGATTACAGTCAAGAGGAATTGAGAATTAAATCAGAAAAGGCTTTAACTTTTGTGCGTAGTCAATTAGGAAAAACTTATTTACCGTTGATTGGTGGCGAATATGTAAAAACAGAAAATTATATCGATTCTCTTAATCCTTCTAACCCTGATGAAATTGTAGGTAAAATTGGTTTAATTTCTATTTCTCAAGCAGATTTCGCCTTACAAACCGCCAAAGAAGCCTTTAAAACTTGGAGTAAAACCCCTGTTAAAACTCGTGCCGATATTTTGCGTAAAGCAGCCTCAATCATGGAAAAAAGACGCTATGAATTAACTGCTTGGATGTGTTTTGAAGTGGGCAAAGTCTTAAAAGAAGGGGATGCTGAAGTATCAGAGGCAATCGATTTTTGTCGTTACTATGCCCTAGAAATGGAACGATTAAATCAAGGTTATAACTACGATGTGGCAGGAGAAACTGATCGTTATTTTTATCAACCACGAGGTATTGCTTTAATTATCTCTCCTTGGAATTTTCCGATGGCGATCGCCACTGGTATGACAGTGGCCGCTTTAGTGGCGGGTAATTGTGCTTTATTAAAACCAGCCGCTACTAGCACAGTAATAGGGGCAAAAATTGCTGAAATTCTGATAGAAGCAGGGATACCAGCAGGTGTACTACAATATGTACCCGGTCAAGGTTCAACGGTAGGGGATTATATGGTAAAACATCCCGATGTCCATTTAATCGCCTTTACCGGTTCAAGAGAAGTAGGTTGTAAAATTTATACGGATGCCTCCATTGTGCAACCAAAACAAAAACATCTCAAACGAGTTATTGCCGAAATGGGCGGTAAAAATGCCATTATTGTGGACGAAAGTGCAGATTTAGATCAAGCTGTGGCTGGAATCGTACAGTCAGCCTTCGGTTTTTCAGGGCAAAAATGTTCTGCTTGTTCACGAGTGATAGTATTAGAAACCATATACAATGCGGTAATGATGCGATTAGTAGAAGTGGTTAACTCTTTAAATATAGGCAATACCGATAATCCCACTACTAAAATCGGTCCAGTTGTTGATGCTACCGCTCAAAAACGCATCTTAGCATATATTGAAAAAGGAAAAGAAGAGGGTGTCTTAGTTACTCACTTAGAAGTACCAGAAAAAGGCTATTTTGTGCCTCCTAGCGTATTTATTGATGTTGATCCTAATGCCACGATCGCCCAAGAAGAAATATTTGGACCTGTTTTAGCCTTAATAAAAGCGAAAAATTTTGATGAAGCCTTAGATATAGCTAACGGCACAGATTATGCTTTGACAGGAGGTTTATATTCTCGTACTCCTGAACATATTGATCGAGCTTATCAAGAATTTGAAGTAGGCAACCTTTATATCAATCGTGGTATCACAGGGGCGATCGTTGCCCGTCAACCATTTGGTGGTTTTAAGCTTTCGGGTGTGGGTTCAAAAGCAGGAGGCCCTGATTATTTATTACAATTTTTAGAGCCTCGTGTGGTGACTGAAAACATCCAACGTCAAGGTTTTGCCCCCATTGAAGGAGCAGATAATTAATAACTCTAGGGAGGGTGGGCATTGCCCACCTTTTATGTTATGGATCTGAATGATGTGAGTGTCAACAAGAAAAATAGGAAGATAAGATAATCATGTTTTCTAGTGAGTCTTCTTTTGGCGATCGCCATTGATAATCAGATTAAAACAATCATTGATAAAACTAAAAACGAGCAGATACTCTTTTTGTGCTAATTTTTGTTTCGCTCATTCTCATTATTTATCATAATTTAGATAAAATGTAGAAATGTCAACAAATTAAATATGTACTTATAAGGAGTCAAAACTTATGGCCATTGAGTGCAGTTTGAAAGGGAAATTAATAGGAGAAATTTTACAAGATGTAGGTTTAATTTCTTCAACTCAAATAGAAGTTGCTTTAGCCGATCAAAAAGATTGCTGTGAATTAAGATTAGGAGAAATTTTAGTAGCCAGAGGTTGGATAAAACAAACTACCGTAGATTTTTTTATGGAGAGATTTTCTTCTTTATGTCGTGAGTGTTGTAGTTATTATCATCCCATTGAATACTATCTAAAAAAGGCTGACTTACTTAATGAACAAGAAATTGACTCCATAACCAAAGAGCAAAAAAGAACAGGGATAGATTTATGTAAAATAGCAGTAGATAAAGGTTATTTAAATGATACAACAGTTAAATTTTTTTTAGAAAACTTCTGTTTTAAATGTTCAAATTTTGCCCATAACTCACAAACTGAAAAAAGAAATTTAACCAGTCAAGAAATTGATACATTCATGCCCAATATGAATATTTATCAAGACATTACAGAGAAGAGAACTTTTATTACTTCGACTGATACTCTTACTTTAAATGATGGCACAGTAATTGAGCCTCTTGAAACTATATATTGTAATGGCATTTTCTATAGTCGAGTTTGGATTGACTTATCATAATCAATTACATTATTTGAATAAAAATTATCTCTAAATTGAATATTTTTTATTTAATATAAGTAAGTTTTTTCCCCGACAACTTAGATTTTGTTTGTGTCGTTTTAGGATTATCTTCATTTTTTTCTTGATCATTTTTCCTTAATATTGGAAGTTCGTTTTTAGCCATTATCCAACTATTTATTAAAGTTCTTGAAGATAAAGAATAAATAAATAATAAGATAAACACATATCTAGCTATTAACCAACCAGAAAGATGAGGCCAATAGAAATGATCTAACTTAACAATAAAACTTAATAATTTCCCCAAAATACCTGCTGGAATTAAATGAATTTTATCAATTTTTAATAAATAAATATCTCTGGCAATAGAAGTCAAGGTGAAACTTAAACAAAAAAGTCCAAAAGAAAATTGACGATTTTTAATTAAATTTTGATAAGCAATAAATGTTACCTTTTTCGGAAAAAATGTATGATTAACAATACCCCAAATTGATAAAGGAATTAAGCTCAAAAATAAATATTTAATAGTAACAAATAACTCTGAATTACTAAAGGCTTTTTCTGCTAAATCCAGCGTAAAACAGATGCTAAAAAGAAACAATAAATTGATCGAAAAAGAAGCATATATTGTTGAGATAAATTTAAAAAAAAATGTAAATTTATAAATCATAATTTTCCAGATTTATTACTAACTATCTTTGATTAACATATCAAAAATAGGATTATAACTACTATTAAAATAGAGAAAAAAATATTAAAATTAATGTATCAAAATTGTATAATAATGAAAAATTAAGTTTTTAATCTATTGTTAAAAAGATATTCCTAACTCTAATATATCAACTAATTTTCAATCATTCTATATTTTGTAATAAATTTAATAAATATACTAATCTTTCGCCATCATGTAAATAAAGATAACCTAACAAAGTTTCTAAAGCTGTAGCCTGTTGATAAATTTTTAAGGATAAACGGCGAGGAGATTTTTTTACTGCATTTCTACCTCGTCGCACAATTTCTTTTTCTTCTTCTGTTAAATAGGATTGCAAATATTCTAAAGATAAGGCTTGACTTTCTGCTTTTACTTTTTCTACTACTTTTTGATGATAATCATTAATTCTTTTTAAAGGAAAAAGGTAATATTCTCTAATATATAACTCATACACCACATCCCCTAAATACGCCAAACTAATAGGGGAAATTTGTCTTAAAGAAGATTCTTTGAAATTTTTTTTACTAAGAAATGGCAAAACTACCTCAATTTGATCATTAGATTGAGGCAATAATGTCGTTTTTGATAAATCACTATCTGAATTAAACAATAATTAGGCTTTTTCTATATTTTTTAAGGCTGTTGCTAAATCGTCTTGTAATTCGAGATATTTCTCTAATCTTACCATTTTTACTGTTTGAGTTATCCTAGGATTTGTTACGATTTGTAACTTTCCCTTGCTTTCTTGTAAGTTTTTTGCTATGCGAACTAAAGCCCCTAAACCTGAACTATCAATAAAATCAATTTGAGATAAATCAAGAATAATTTTTTTAGGCCCATGGGCGATACAGTTAAAGACAACTTTTTGAAAAGTAGGTTCGGAAAAAGCATCTAACTGTCCGATTAAATCAAATTTTTGATAGTCCTTTGTTACTTCTCGAGTGCCTCTTAGACTTACGGTTAAACTTAGTTGTTCGGAAATGGCGGCCTCCTAATTTGATCTGTAATTATAATTTCTCAATATTATAATATAACGAAAAATCTTAATTTATAGGTTAAATTTTCTTAATAATTGACAATTAAATTTTTAAATCAAAGGTAGAAGGGAAAAAATAACAAAATGAAAAGACTTGTTAAGGTTATTTTCTAGGAATAGATAATTATCATCAAACACAAAAACACCAGAAAAATAAGGGGTTTTAACCCTTTGTGTTTATCCATATTAGACGATTACGATAAATATTTTGAGAAGTTTTTAAAGTTAAATGAGCATTAATTTATTTAAAAATACAACGATAAAAAAAGTTTTTATGACCTTGTTTTTTTATTTGTGAGACTTTTTTTTCTAAAAAATAAATTTCTTTTTCTGATAAATCCTTTTGTAAAATATACATACTTTGTTTGAGTAATACAGATGTGGTAATGCCGATACAAAAAGCTAAACCAACGGCAGCCAAAGGATTAAAAACTAAGCCATAACGGATAGCAGCCCATGTGCAGTATTTTTGGCATAAAAAAAAGGTTTCTCTCATTTGCCATAGACTGATAGGAGCGATAATTAGCCAAGCTAAAAAAATAAATATCCATCTACCTAAGATCAAAATTTGTCTTAATTGTTCAGCTTCTGGGGTTAATTTTGTTTTATTCATAATTTAATCAGTCGTCTAATAAACGCATGATGATTAAAGTCATATCGTCAATATTTTGATGATTTATACCAATAAATTTTTCTACTTGATTAAAAATATAATCGAGAATCTCTTGGGCAGTTTGATAATTTTCACAGGCATATTGAAAAACTTGACGAAGATTTTTTTCTCCATATCTTTCTCCATTTTTGTTAACTGCATCGGTAAATCCATCCGTATAATAAAGGATTATGTCTCCTTGTTCTAGTTTTGTTTCTACATCTTCGTATTCAGAATCAGAGTCTAAACCGACTAACATTCCTTGAGTATCTAAATTTTTAATCATTTTTTCTTTCGCTAACCACCAAAAAGGAGGATTATGAGCAGCGTTGGTGTATCGTAGTTTTTGGGTTTGGGGATTATATTCTGAGTAAAAAAGAGTGACAAAACGATGGGAATTTTCTAAATCAGCATACATTACTCTATTTAGGTGTTTTAAAATTTTAGCAGGAGAGTGACCGTTAAGTACTTCTGCCCGAAGCATTCCTCTAGTCATAGTCATTATTAATCCAGCTGGTACTCCTTTTCCCATGACATCACCGATAACAATACTCCAAGGTTGGTTAGACATTTGTTCATCGTTATCTATATTGTCTTCTAGTTGATCATAATTGGCTGGAATGAAATCATAGTAATCTCCTCCTACTCTGTTGGCTGTTTTGCATTTTGCTGCTAATTCTATTCCTTTAATTTTGGGACATTTTCGAGGTAATAATCTTAATTGGATTTCTGAGGCTATTTCTAATTCTTTATCTTGTCTTTCTTTTGATCTTAATTTTACTGTCAAATCATTATTGGCGATCGCCACTGCTGTTTGATCAGCAATTAATTGAACCAATTTTTTGCGAGTTTGACTCCAAATGTAATCTTCTTGATTACTAAAAACATATAAACGTCCTCTTTCATTATTTTTAACTAAAATAGGATTGCTAAAAATTTGGATGTCACTATGTAAATTAGTTTTAATATAGTTATCTACAAAAAGAGGAAAATTATTTTTTTCGCCCCCAAATTTCAGATAAAAATCTGAAAGATATTCACTATTTCCTAAGTTTATTTCTTTGATTATTTTACTTAAATTTTGTTTAATAAAAAAGCAATTATTATGATCATAACAGTGAATTTGTTCTAAACTAATTTGATTATTAGGTTTATATAAAATCAACGCACCACCATCGGCATCTGTTACCCTAGAAGCCATTAAGGGAGTTAATTCTAAGAATTGATTTAAATTATTAAAACTGCGTAAAGCAAAGCCTAAGGAACTTAATAAATCTTGAATTTTATTTTGTTCTTTTTGTAAATTTGCTACTAATTCTTTTAAAACTAAAACAGGTTTATTATTATTGATATTTATTGAATCTTTACCTGAGGGTTGATTTGTCATTTATAATTTAAGAAGGAAAAAAAGGAAATATTAATATTTAATTTTAGGCAAGACAAGAATTTGTAATTAAGGGCTGTTGGGGTATTAGGGTATTAGGGTATTGGGGTGTTAGGGTGTTAGGGTAATTTTTAGTCCTTAGATTTTCGTAGTAGTAATCAAAAATCTTAAAATAATCAATGTTTAGTTATATAATGATAAAAAGCAATTACCTATTACCCATTACCTATTCCCTTCAATATCAAATAATTTATTTTGCATCATATCAGTTAATTAGATAAAAGTGCTTCCACAAATTCATAACTAGAAAAAGGGCGTAAATCTTCTATTCCTTCTCCTGCACCAATAAATCTAATGGGCAAATTAAGTTGCTGACATACTGCTAACGCTACTCCTCCTTTTGCTGTGCCATCTAATTTGGTTAAAATTACTCCTGTTAATTTGGCCGCTTCTGAAAATACTTGGGCTTGACGTAAGCCGTTTTGCCCTAAAGTTGCGTCTAAAACTAATAAAGATTCTACTCTAGCGTTGGGACATTTTTTGTCAATTATGCCTCTAATTTTGGCTAATTCGGTCATTAAATTGGTTTTATTTTGTAGTCGGCCTGCCGTATCAATTAAGAGTATGTCACTTTTTCGAGATAAGGCAGCACTAATACCATCAAATACTACCGCCGCTGGATCGGTATTTTTATTAGGATTGGCTATAACTAAAGTATTCGTCCTTTGCCCCCATTCTTTTACTTGTTCGACAGCGGCTGCCCTAAAAGTGTCTGCGGCTGCTATTATACAGCTATAACCAGATTGTTTGGCTAGGTGAGATAGTTTACCTATGGTGGTGGTTTTTCCTGCACCATTTACCCCTGTTAACATCCAAATATTGAGTTTATCAGTTTCTGGTTCAAATTCTATTTTTGTTAATTTTTGTAAAGGTTTATCTAATAATTCTTGTAAGATGGTTTTTAAGTAGGCGATCGCCTCTTCAGGGGGTAAGGCTTCTTGTTTTAGTTTATTTTGTAAGGTTTCAATGATATAATCAGTGGCTTCTATTCCTACATCTGCACTTAATAATAGACTTTCAATTTCCATTACGGCATTTTGATCGAGAGGCCCTTTGCCTACAATGGATTTAAGATTATTAATTAAACTGCGGCGAGTTTTTCCTAATCCTTGTCTTAATTTTTTTAACCATAAAAATTCGGCTTCAGATACTTCTTCTGGCGATCGCCCTTGATTTGCTAAGACTTGAGATGACCACATAAAGTCTTCGTCTAATTTTGACTCTTCTTTTTGTTGTTCAATTTCAATTTCGATGGCCTTTTCTTTTAATACTTCTAGGCGATCAGATTTTTGTAACCAACTAGGTACATTTTCTGCCGCATTTTCAATAATTTCTGGTTTTGTTTCACTTTCTTGAAGATTATTAGTAATATTTTCTGTTTCAATCTGCTCATTATCAATAACTTCTTCTAATACTTCTAAATTTGCTCTATTTTCAATAATTGTCAAATCTTCTTTATTCTCAGAGTCAGATTCAAGATCGATTTGTTTCTTTTTTTGAATATTAAGGTATGCAGTTTTTGCCCAATTCAAATAGTCTTCTTGAGATTGGGAGACATTTTTATCCTCAACTTTCTCCTCAATTGTAGGTGGAGTGGGAGATTCTGATTGATTAGGATTAGAGTCTTCTTTTTTATTTCTGCGAAACCAATTAAACATAACTTAGTCTTCCATAAATATTTATAAATATACTATCTTAATTAACACATTACAAAAGTAATTAATTAATTATCGAAAATAATTCTCTTAATTAACCATTATTGATAAATGATTTCAGGATAATTTTTAAGAATTATATAAGTTGGCGATTGCTAATTCTAAATCATCTTGTCTAATCAAAGATTCACCAATTAAAACCGCATCCGCTCCTGCTTTTTGCACAAATTGTAAATCCCTAGAATTATATAAACCAGACTCACTAACAATGGTGATTTGTTTTGCTTTAATAATCTCTTTTCGTGCTTCTAAAAGATGAGCAGTAGTTTGTAAATCTACGGTAAAATCTTCTAAATTTCGATTATTAATACCAATTAAATTAACATTATCCAACTCTAAAACTCGATCCAATTCTTCTAAAGTATGAACTTCAATTAAAGCCGTCATCCCTAACTGATGAACAATTTTGAGCAAATAACTTAAATCTTGATTCGTTAAAATTGCTGTAATTAATAATACCGCATCTGCACCTTTTAATCGTGCTAAATAAATTTGATAAGGATAAATTACAAATTCTTTACACAATAAGGGTAAATCAACTGCTTCTCTCACTTTAGCAAGATTTTCAAAACTACCTTGAAAAAATTTTTCATCTGTCAAAACCGATAAACAAGCCGCACCTCCTGCCTCATAAGCCTTTGCTATGGTGATCGGATCAAAATCTTCTCTAATCACACCTTTACTAGGAGAAGCCTTTTTCACTTCAGCAATTAACGCTGGTTTATTTTTACTGCCCTTTAAGCTACTCATAAAATCTCGACAAGGAGATATATTTTCTATTTTTTGTCTTAAATCTAATAAAGATTGGCGATCGCGCATTTTCGCAACTTCTATCTCTTTTTGCCAAACAATTTCTTCTAAAATATTTTGTGCTTTTCCTTCCTCACTATCAAGAGCATAAATGACATCTTCTGTTATTACAGGGGGATTTGGTCGTTGTCTTCTAATCTTCATTATTGTATCTCTCTTTTATTAAAAACTTTTTTTGCTTTAATTTATAAAACTTTTACTATGGGTAAACTATACTCTAAAGTTGTGGGCAATGCTAACCCTACTTTGTATTTTCCACATAAAATTACCTTTTTTTATTTTGAAGTAATTTAATTGTATATTTCCTAGCACTTTCTTATTTAATCTAACACCTAATGCCCTAACGTCTAATACCTTTTTCTATTTTTGATTATTCCATTTTTCAAGAAAATGTAACAAAATATTGCAACTTTTGAAAATTAATGTTAAGTTAAATATCAAGTACTTGAATTATTCGCAATTATAACTTATAGAGGTTCAAAATAATGGAAAACAAAGAAACAAAAGTTGGATTTACTAATTTTGCCGAAAACTGGAATGGTCGTTTAGCAATGTTGGGTTTTGCCATTGGTATTGCTACCGAGTTATTAACAGGAAAAGGTATTTTAGCTCAATTAGGCTTAATGTAATTGATTTTAGGTTAAAAATTCATAAACAATAAAAGGTGAGGATAATTCTTCACCTTTTTTGTTCCCCTTAATAAAGGCAGGGTTGTTTCATTCTAAAGAAAAAGCGATAATTATAGGGAGAATGGGGGAAATGGGAGATAGGGTAATGATGACAAGAGTATATGGCTGAAAAATATCACAAATTAATTAATAATCACGAAGAATTAGCAGTTGATCAAATTGCT
>CAZWLZ010000092.1:0-11410 GCA_964634505.1 uncultured bacterium
AGGATTTTCCGTAATATGGATAAATTCTTCCCAAGTAGTCTCTAACCATGTATCACTGATAATTTTTGTTGGAGATGTAACCATAGAATTTCTTTTTATATACTGTGTGGATATGGAAAAATTATTTAATCGTTAAAACAATTTGATAATAGGCTTGATTTGCTTCAACTTTTGACATGGCTTCATTAAGACGATTTGAGAGTACAGTTTCAATTTTAGAATATTATCAATAGCAAAAAAATTTTTATTTCTTTAATAAATTTTCTCTTCTCCACAATACTACCGATAACTTTTTTAACCAAATACTTATGGTTAAAGAGGTATATTTAAGTTAGAAACTAGTAACGCAACTAACCAAAATATACCATCATTACCTAAGTTTGATAAGGGCTTTTTTTGTTTCTCTTGAAACTTTTAAATGAGATATTTTTGATTAATTTTTATTAAGAAAAAGAAAAAATTAAGATTTTAATAAATCTAAATATTCTTGTTCAAAATAATGTAATGTGCTTAAAACGGGATTAGGTGCTGTTTGTCCTAATCCGCATAAACTGGTATCTTTGACCATGTTTGATAAATGCTCTAATTTAACTAAATCAGCTTTAGTTGCTTGTCCATCGATAATTTTAGTTAACATTTGATACAGTTGTACTGTACCTGTACGACAAGGAATACATTTGCCGCAGGTTTCTCCTCGACAAAATTCCATATAAAATCGTGCGAGGGCTACCATATTAGTATTTTCATCAATAACAATCATACCCCCCGAGCCCATGATCGTACCTAATGCTTTAAGGGAATCATAATCAATGGGAGTATCAAAATATTGATAAGGAATACAGCCTCCTGAAGGACCTCCTGTTTGCACTGCTTTTATTTGATTATTACTAGGCACTCCTCCCCCCATTTCTTCTACAATTTGGCGAATGGTTGTACCCATGGGCACTTCAATTAAGCCCGTATTATTGACATTACCTGTTAAAGCAAATACTTTTGTACCTTTACTTTTTTCGGTGCCAATACTGGCATACCATTCTCCTCCTTCTCGAATAATTGGCACAATATTAGCAAAAGTTTCTACATTATTAATCAAGGTTGGACAACCCCATAAGCCTGATTGAGCAGGATAAGGAGGGCGGGGAGTCGGATTACCTCTTCCTCCCTGAATTGAAGCCATTAAGGCTGTTTCTTCCCCACAAACAAAAGCTCCAGCACCTACTCTTATGTCAATTTTGAAGTCAAATAAACTATCAAAAATTTGGGTGCCGATTAAGTCTTTTCGTTTGGCTTGTTGAATTGCTTTTTGTAAACGGTCGATCGCCAACGGATATTCGGCACGAACATAAATATAACCTTGATTTGCTCCCACTGCATAAGCGGCAATCGCCATTCCTTCAATAATACGATGGGGATCACTTTCTAGGACACTGCGATCCATAAATGCCCCTGGATCACCTTCATCGGCATTACAAACGATGTATTTTTGATTATTGACCATTTTTGCCACTGTCGCCCATTTCAAGCCTGTAGGATAGCCTCCACCGCCACGACCTCTTAAGCCACTGATAGTTATTTCTTTAACTACGTCATCGGGGGTCATTTCATGCAAAACTTTATATAATTGCTGATAACCACCTACAGCGATATATTCTTCAATACGTTCGGGGTTGATCTTGCCACTATTTTCTAACACAATAGGCATTTGTAGGGCAAAGAAGGGGTGATTATAGTCACCTAAAGAGGCGATCGCCTCACCACCATTTAAAGCCTCTACGATGGATTTAGCATCCTCTGGACGCACATTTTCATATAACAAATTTTGAGGAGCAATTTCGACCAAAGGGCCTCTGCCACAAAACTTCATGCAACCAACGTTACACACATCAACTTGATCTTTTAAACCTTGATCGGCGATGGCCATTTTCAATTCTTTAGCGATAGCTTCAGAGCCTGAAGATTGACAACTAGCAGCCCCACAATATAAAATACGGATAGGCTTACGATTAGCAATTTCTTCAGTGGCGATCGCCTGTAATTCACTCAATTCCATAATTAAATCTCCACACAATATTAAGCAATAAAATAATAAAATTAATTTTGAAAAGAATTAATTATCAATTCTCTAGCCATTCCTTAACCGTTTTCAAAACCATTTCGCTAGTTTGTTTGCCACACACTTGCCCATCAAAAACCGTAGCAGGAGCTAAACCACAAGCCCCAATACAACGGGCAGTCATAACAGATACTTTGCCATCGGGGGAAGTTTCTCCCGGATGTAAATTAGTTTCTTCGGCTAATTTATCTAATAAAATAGATGAACCCTTGACGTAACAAGCTGTACCTAAACAGACTACACAACTATGCGCGCCCGAAGGTTTTAAAGAAAAAAGATGATAAAAAGTAGCAACCCCAAAAACTTGACTCAAAGGTAGTTTAAGTTGATGGGCGATATAAGTTAAGACATCTTCTTCTAAATAGCCAAAAGAAGATTGAACTTTGTGTAAAATTTCGATAAGGGCATCTTGACTAGACTGATTACGTTTAATAGTTATGTCTAATAATTTAAGACGTTTATCAGTAGTATCAGTTTTTTTAATAGGAGATTTGATCATTGTCTTAGGCATTTTTTACTCTTTTATCTTTCTAAAATATAGAAAAATAAATCCTCAAATACTGTTTTTTATTACACTATAATTCTAATCTAACTATCTATTAAGAAATAACTAACTTAACAATCAGTTACTTTGTATAAGGTTTTATAGCACATCCTTAATAAAAAATTTTTGTGACATAGGCATCCTGTCTGTGATCAATAAAGAGAAGACCGGCTGGAAGCCTGTTCTACGAAATAAACTAATAATTGATCTACAAAGATCAAATTTCTCTTAAAAAGTCTTTTTTGTTACTTCTTATCAAAATCAGAATTGATAGGATTAATAATGAAAAACTGCCCTATTTTTCATCCATCTTTAGATTATTTTAAAGTTTTTCGAAAAACGAAAAAGTAGAATAATTAAATAACCTTAAAACAAAAAAAATCTCATGAAAATTAACCAAATTTCTGCCAGTTTATGCGTCGTAAGTCTTGTTGCTTTATTTCCACAAAAACCTACCTTAGCAACTACCTTTGGGGAAACAGGAAATGCCATTATTACAGAATTATCGACTAACCCTAATTTTATTGGTCGTCAAAGCGGTTCAGCTAAAGAAAGAAACACAGCAGATTATCTTGAAGGTTTATTTAATAGCTATGGGTTAATGACCAGTGTGCAGCCCTTTACCTACCAAAGAGGAGGCACTATTTTTAACTCCGAGAATATTATTGCTGAGAAAATGGGGACTTCGGGCTTACAAATCATTTTAGGGGCGCACTATGATACAGCACCAACGAATTCTTCAATTGATCGAAGTTCATTACAAGGGACAAATGATAATGCTTCTGGGGTTGGATTATTAATGGAATTAGCAGAAGCAGTCAATAACTTAAACACAGAACATACGATAAAATTTATTGCCTTTGGTGCAGAAGAAGTGGGGTTACAAGGTTCTAAATATTATGCCAATAATATGAACAACAGTGAAATTAATAGTACCCTTTTTATGACGAATTTTGACAGTATTGTTTTTGGTGATTTTATGTACTTTCATGCAGGGATACCCGCCGCCGTTGATGATCGTCCATCATGGGGATTTGCACGAGATATGGCCTTAGAAATTGCTAGTAATTTAGGGATTGCCGCTTATACAAATCCGGGGTTAAATCCCGATTATCCAGCTGGAACAGGTTGCTGTAGTGATCAAGTGTCTTTTGAACAGTTAATGCCTATTTTAGTGGCTGAATCCACTAACTGGAATATTGGCGATTTAGACGGTTATACCCAAACATCAAGTTCACTTGTTCCGGGGGGAGCAACTTGGCATAATCCTACTTTTGATAATTTAGACTTTATTACTAACAATTTTCCCGAATGGTTAGAAGAACGTCCCCGTGATTATTCACGAATTATGCAGAGACTTTTAGTAGAAGCTAATGATATCAATACTCCTTTACAGCAGGTTCCCGAACCTAATTTGATTGTAGGAATGGCGATCGCCTTTGCTTTTACGGCTGGACAGAGAAAAAATCGCTTTAAAGATTGATTATTTCTAAGGTTTTCACGGTTTTACTGGCATTATCAATTTTATAAGGAAATATCTATAGAATAAACTAAAATATTAGTATCAATATAATTAAATTTAGTTATAGTTTAGTCTGTAGGTTGTGTTAAACAAAGTGTAACCCAATACCCACCACAGAAATTAATAATTGATCTGTTGGGTTTAGTGTCTCAAATCAAACTAAAAAATTGGCGATCGCAGTCAATAAATTTTAAGGAAAGATTTGTTGCCCTACCATCATCTTCATCATTTTCATCATTTATTCTAACATAAAATGATTGAGTATGTTAATTGCTTTTAAATTATTTTATCAACATTTATGAAAAAATAACTTTTGCAAATCAATCAGACATTGATAAAGGTAGGTTAAAAACTAATTACTCTAATTACCTATTACCCATTACCCTTTGCCCATTACCTATTACCTATTCCTCAGTATCTTGGTCTAAATTTTGATGTTGCGATCGCCGAGAAACTCGTCTATATTTTTTGCTTTGTAATTTAGGTAAACTGTAAGAATTGCCCGAACTATCCATCTTATATTTGAGAGTTGACTCTTGATCTCCTTTTTGGGCTGATTTTTCCTTCGTGGCGATCGCCTCTTCCAAAAATTTCAAATAATAATCATAACGATCCCAAACCTCACTTCTAACAACACATTCAGGCTCATTTTTATGAAGACAATTATTAAACTTACAACTACCTTGAGACAAAAAAGATTTAGCTTCAGGAAAATAATTAATTAAAGATTCAGGTTCAAAATCAAAATCTGGCTGATTGAAACCCGGACTATCGGCGATAAAACCGCCTTGAGGTAACTCATATAACTCCACATGACGAGTAGTATGTCGTCCTCTTTGTAACTTACCTGAAACCGAATTAACTCGCAAATGTAGATCTGGAATTAAAGCGGAAGTTAAACTGGATTTACCTACGCCACTAGGACCAGCTAAAATGGTTATTTTATCACGCAAACAAGCCCTAATTTCTGCTAAACCCTGCCCGGATTGAACACTAAAAAAAATCGGCTTATAACCCCAACTATTAATCAATAAAGCCCATTTTTGTTGCTCACCCAAACTAATTAAATCTACCTTATTTAAACCTAAAAAAAGTTGTAAATTAGTTGACTCAATTTTAACCAAAAACTTACTTAATTGAACAGAATCTAAAGGAGGTTGGGCTAAAGCAAACACCAATAAAACTTGATCCGCATTAGCCATAGGAGGACGTTGTAACTCAGTTTTACGAGGAAAAACCTCCACAATAACCCCCCTTTCAAAATCCTCAGATTTAACTTTTAGGCGATCGCCAACCATGATATTTTGACCAATTTTTTTTAAGCGAGTAGGACGAGTACAAAGAAAACTTTGACCAGAATCTAACAACACTTGATAAAAATTAGCTTGGACAGCCATAACTGTACCCAAAAATTGATTGATCTTTTCTGAAGAATCATCTTGATTAAAAATTACGTCCATAATTTCAGCTTAAAGACGTATTAACAACATAAAAAAATCCTCACAATCAACAACCTGATCAACTTGATAACCATTCATAGCAAGACTATCAGGCACTTGTTCAATAGGTTCACCCCCATCTAACCACACCTCTAATAACTCGCCAGATTGCATTTTTTCTAGCTGTAACTTAGTCCGAACAAAATTAATAGGGCAGGGAGTGCCACGTAAATCAAGCAAGTGTGCTGAAGCCGTTTTCGGTATTAAATCAGAATTAGTAGTATTCATATTTTGGTAAAAATTTTTTATTTATGGAAAATACTTTCTAAAAAACCTTCAAAACCTCCTTTAGAAGTATGTTCGCCTTTAATTTTAGCCAATTTTTCTAATAAATCTCTTTCCTCCGAACTTACTTTAGTAGGAATTTCAACTTTAACGGTTAAAAAATGATTACCTCGACTAACAGGATTACCCAAACGAGGGACACCTTTATTTTGTAAAGTTAAAACCGTATTTGGTTGTAAACCAGGTTCAATTTTTACTTCTTCTTGACCATCAATAGTTTTTACTTTTAAACGACAACCAAGAATCGCTTGTAAATAACTAATGCTAATTTCTGATAAAATTTTGTCTCCATCTCTTTTAAATTCAGAATCATTTTCAACAGAAAGATAAACGTATAAATCACCAGCAGGGCCTCCTAAAACCCCCGCATCTCCTTCATTACTAACTCTCAAACGAGTGCCATTATCAACTCCAGCTGGAATTGTAATTTTAAGTTTTTTCTTCTCTTGCTTACGCCCTTTTCCAGCACAAGATTCGCATTTTTCTTCAATAATTTGACCAGCACCATTACAGGTAGGACAAGTAGAAACTTGAGCAAAACTACCAAAAGGAGTACGAGTAGCCCGACGAACTTGACCTTGTCCACTACAAGTACCACAAGTTTTAGCACTGGTGCCTGGTTTTGCCCCATTTCCATTACAGACTTTACAAGTTTCTAAATGAGGGATACGAATTTCTTGCTCTCCGCCAAATATGGCTTCGGTAAATTTTAACTTTAAATCTAAACGTAAATCATCTCCCCTAACAGGTCCACTACGAGTACGACCACTTTGTCCACTTGAACCTCCTCCAAAAAAACTTTCAAAAATATCCGCAATATTTCCCATATCGGCATATTCATAACCGGCATTGCCTCCACCTGAAGAAACTCCAGCTTCCCCAAAACGATCATAACGGGCGCGGGTTTCTGGTTCAGAAAGTACTTCGTAGGCTCGATTAATTTCTTTAAATTTTTCTTCTGCACCCGCTTCTTTATTCACATCGGGGTGATATTTACGAGCTAAACGACGATACGCAGATTTTAAATCATCTTTAGTGGCTGAACGGGATACTCCAAGAGTATCGTAATAATCTCCGGGCATAACGCTTGAATCTCTTTTTTTCTTTAGTTAATCAAATTTTTTCTTTGTTATTAACATATTAATCTAAACTCTTAACATTTTGTCATCTATTTTTTATTTTTAGTCATTTCTAATTAGTGATTAGTCATTGATTATCTAATTTGTCTGTGGTAATGTTAATATTTGTTTACAAAATCTAAACTATATTTAAGAATATAAATTTATGTATTATTTACCTGAACCGCCATTTTTTCTAATTTTTGTTGGATTTATTATTGGTGTAACTTGTGGATTAGCCTTTGAATCTACTTTAAAAGACAAGGTTAATTTATGGCGTACTCAACCTCCCAAAACCAAAGAAAGTCAATTATTTGGTATTTCTAATTTATTTTTCCCTTTTGTTGGGGTTTGTGTTGGTATATGTATTTTTTTAGCGTCTAGTTTAGAAATTTTTATTTATGATCGAGTTTTTTCTTATGCTCTTTCTTTGGCGTTAACTTTATTTATTGGTGGTTTAATTTGGTATCAATTACAAAAGTTAATTTTATTATTATTAAGTGGTGGTTCAAAAGCTCTTGATTTAGATACTTATGAAGAATAATTTTAAGGTTTTAGGAAGAAATTAAAATTTATTTACAATTGTCCATTACAAAATTTTTATCCATAAAACATACTCTCAATTTGTGGGGTGTTTATCGCCCTACTTTTATTGAGCTATCTTGATTGATTGCATTCCGATCGCCAAATCAAAATTAGTTTGATTGATGTTTGTGTTATCAAATTTAGCACCTGTTAAATTTGTTTTAGTGAAATTGGACCAACATAAATTTGATTCTGATAAATCAGCATTAGTTAAATCTGCACCTCTTACACTTGCCCAAGTCATAATCACATCTATTAATTTAGCGGAGTTAAAATTAACATTACAAAAATTGCCACTGCTTAGATTCGCATGACTGAAATCAGCATTTTGAGCGTTAGCTTCTAAGGCATTACTACTGTTGAGTTGACTTAAGGATAAATTTGCTCCTTCTAAGTTAGCATTCATCAAAATAGAATTAGTTAAATTTGCCCCTTGTAAGTTAGTATTTTGAAAATTACTATTGGTCAAATTAGATTTACTTAAAAGACAATTGATCATTTTAGCATTACTAAAATTAGCATTTTCGGCGGTAGTTTCATGTAAAAGAGAACAAATTAAATTAGCACCTTTGAGATTAATATTTTTAAGATTAGCTGCTCTTAAACTGGCATCAATTAATCTAACCCCTTCTAAATTTGCTTGTTCTAAATTTGCTTCAATAAAATTTGTCTCTTGTAAGTTGCCATGAATTACGACAGAAGCTAAATTCGCTCCTCTAAAATTTGCCCTAGCTAAGTTAACATGAGTCAATTTTATTTTAGTTAAATCACTTTCTTTAAAGTTAGCATCTTTAAGATCAATTGAATATAAATAAGTACCTGTAATTTCTTGATTATTAAAATTTCTTTCCCCTTGTTGATATTTTTCTATTAACTCTTTTATATCCATTTTTCTGCTTCAAATTATTTATAGTAATTATATTCAATTTAAACTTAATTAAATGATAAATTTTGTAATTTTAGTGTCCTTCTTTATCAAAAAAAAAGATACTAATTTTCAATTTGTTTTATCCATGAAGCGATTTTTTTTGCTGCCCCCGATAATCCCATTCTTATTCTGCCGTTTTCAGTGATTAATTGCCAAAAGTCGGGATTTTTCAAGATTTTATTGATTTCTAAACCCACTAATTCTGGTTTTTCTACTACTATTAATGATATTCCTAATAAACGGGCTTGATTTTTGGCAAATTGTTTAGTATATTGTGGCCCTTCTCCTATTAAACCGATCGCCGGTTTTCCTAATCCTACAAATTGTTCTGTGGCTGTTCCTGCCATGGCGATCGCCAAATCGGCTAAGTGTAAACATTGGACAAAAGATTCTTGAGTTAAAATAATTTGATACTGTTTCCTTTTTGTAAATAATATTGAATTAGGATCATTAATTAATGATGATGATTGAGTAATATCTATCTCTTTTTTTTGCCAATTTTGATTAAAAAGAAAATTTTGAAATTCAGTTGTTTCAAGATTAGGGGAAATGGCCGCTAAAAAAATGATTTCATAATCTAATAAATTGATCACATTTTCTATGGCTATTAAAATTTTTTGCCAATTTCTTTTGGTTTCTTCTTCTCTTGAACCAGGTAAGAGTAAAATATATAAAGGACGTTTATCTTGATTTAAAAATTGTATGGGGAAGGAAGATTTTAGTTGTAAATCATCCATCATAGGGTTACCAAAATCATAGGCTTTGATGCCATACTTTTGTAAAATTTTAGTAGTAATAGTGTCTCTAGGAAATACTGCTAAACAACGTTTACGAGCCATTAACCATCGTTCAGGAGGGTAATAAATTGATCCCCAAAAACGCTCTAATTGGCTTGTTTCAGGCAACCATTGGCGATCGTCTCGCAAATAATATTCAGATTTTGCTGTGCCTACGAAAAGATAATTAATGCCACTTAAATAGGCAAATAATAAAGGTAAAATATCTCCTACTGCCATTATTAACCCGCCTTTTTTTGCCCATTGTCTAACGATTTTATATTGATGATAGGTTTGCCAAATTAAACCATGACGGACATCATTCCATAGTTGTTTACTTGACATATAAATAAAACCTCCAGAGGGCATTTTTTGAGGAGGTGTAATCATTTGAATATCTAATTTTTGATAAGCATATCCGTCTCCGACTAAGGGCAAACAAACTAGGGAAATATCTTTTATTTCTTTGCGTAATTGTTGAATAATTTTACAGGCAATAATATCTTCGCCATGGCCATTACTGATAACTAATAATCTCATATCCTAAAAGCTAATATCTCCTTCTTAAAACTAATATTTAATCCTAATACCTAATACCTCCTTCTTAAACCTAAAATGTAAAATCTAACACCTAATATCTAACAACTAATAACTAACACCTGTTTAATAATTGTCAATTGTCGATTGTTAAGATAAACTTGATCGAGATTAAAAAGCCTTAAATATAATTTAATGATTACAAAAAAAATTTTACCTTTTGTGACTGTCAAAAACTCCTCTAACTTCTTTACATTTTGCTCAGGTTTTTTAGGGGGTTTAATGATAGCAATAATTAATACTAATTTGGTTAATGCTATAACGGTAAACAATAGTAACTCTAGCAATAATCTTAATATTTGGCGTAGTTTTATTTTAGGAATGGTGCAAGGATTAACTGAATTTATTCCTATTAGTAGTACAGCTCATTTAAAAGTTATTCCCATTGCCTTTGGTTGGGGTGATCCGGGGGTTGCTTTTACTGCTATCATTCAATTAGGTAGTATTGTGGCTGTACTTTGGTATTTTCGGCAAGATTTAATACAACTAACTACAGGTGCATTCACCGCTATCACTACCAAAGATTACCAATCCCAAGATTTTAAAATTGTTGTGGGTATTATTATTGGCACTATTCCTATTTTAATTCTTGGTTTGGGCATCAAATTATTTATACCTGATTTTGATAATTCCCCTTTACGCAGTCTAACAACTATTGCGATTGCCTCTATTTTTATGTCTATTTTATTGGCGATCGCCGAAATTACCAGTAATCATCAACGCAATTTTGAAAAATTAACTATTCAAGATGGTATTTTAATGGGAATTGCTCAAAGTTTAGCTATTATACCAGGTGTATCTCGATCAGGATCAACTATTACTTCTGGTTTATTTTTAAATTTAGAAAGAGCTACCGCTGCCCGTTTTTCTTTTTTATTAGGTATTCCAGCCATTACGATCGCCGGTTTAGTTGAATTAAAAGACTTGGTAGAAACAGGGATAACATCCGATTATATTTTACCTGTCATCGTTGGTTTAATCTCTGCTACCATTTTTTCTTATTTGGCGATCGCCTGGTTAATTAATTTTCTCAAAAAAAGAAATACCTGGATTTTTGTTTGGTATCGATTAATTTTTGGTTTACTAATACTAATTTTATCTCCTCATCTAAATTCCCTCAAATAACAGAACTTAAATCAAAATAAAAAAACTAATATTGAATCCGATCTTTAACAAGGCCAGAATCAATACTTTTTTCAATAAACTCAATAATTCTATCCGCTACATCAACCTGACTAGCTTTTTCAATACCCTCCAACCCCGGAGAAGAATTAACCTCCATTACCACAGGCCCATGATTAGAACGTAATAAATCAACACCAGCAACTCTTAAACCCATAGCCTTAGCAGATCGAATAGCAGTACTTCTTTCCTCCTGAGATAACTTAATTTTTTCAGCCCTGCCTCCACGATGTAAATTAGAACTAAATTCCCATTCAGGCC
>CAZWLZ010000093.1:0-11367 GCA_964634505.1 uncultured bacterium
CTCTCCCCATTTGTCTTACTTGAGAATGAAACAGCCCTACCTTAAAAAGGGGGAATAAGGCAAGGATTAAAATGTCTTGACTAAGCGGTTTTTTGCTTAACACTTAATACCTATTGCCTATTACTCCATGACAAACGATAATCAAAATTTACAAAAATATTTCTGTTTGCTTGCAAAAGGTGATTTTCAGGAAAGATGGGAAGTGGCTAAAATCATCGCCGAATTTGAGGCGATCGCCATCAATCCTTTAGCAGACATTATTTTAAATGAAAATCAAGAGTTAGAGTTACGTTGGTTTGCTTTAAATATTTTAGGCAAAATTAATACACCGAAAGACGATCAGGCAATAATTTTAATTTTAGTCAAATTATTAGAGATAACTAAAGAAGATGAATTAATTAATTCGGCAGTGGAAATATTTATTAAACAAGGAAAAAAGGCGATCGTCATATTGTCTTGTTTAATCTTAGTTGATGAGTATAAGTTAATAGCCACTAAAGCCTTAATTACTATACCTTCAGCCTCCATAATTGAACCTTTATTATCCGTAGTAAATGACCAAAATTGGGAAATTCGATTAAAAGCCTTAGAAGGTTTAAGTAATTTTAAAGATGAGCGAATTACTCAAATATTGATTCAAGCCTTACAAGATACTAATAGCAACATCAGAAAAGAGGCAATCGCCAATTTACCCTCCAGAATCAAAGATAATTCAACGGAGATAGTATCTCTTTTGACACCCTTATTGAGTGATATTAATTTAGAAGTATGTCAACAAACGGCGATCGCCATCAGTAGAATTAAAACACCTTTAATTACTAATATATTATTTGACACTTTAATTAAAAATACTACTCCTCAACCATTACAAATAAAGATTATTCAATGTTTAGGATGGATGGAAACAGTCGAAAGTTTAAACTCTCTAAGTCAAGCCTTAAATATATTATCAGAAGAAGCATTAATTATCGAAATCATCAACATTTTAGGCAGAATGGATAAGCAAAAATGGGGTAATTTAGCTAATGAAATTTTACTGGAATTTTATAATTCTCATGGTGAGATAAAGGAAAATTCTTTGATTTTTAAAACTTTAGCCTATGCTTGGCAATTATTAAAGTAAATATAGGTGATAGCGAATGGGTAATGGGGTGTTGGGGGATTAGGGTGTTGAGGAGTGGGTAATAGAGAATAGGTAATGGATAAAATAGTAAAAAATTTTTTTACTTAAAACCCAAAACCTAACACCTAAAACCTTCTTCTTAAATATGATCAAGAAAAATTACCAACCTTTTTCAGCCTTAGCCAAAACATAACTAGCAACATCTTCAATTTGAGTAGCTGTTAATTTTGTAGCAAAGGCAGGCATAGCCGCTTTACCCTTAGTAACTTGGGCAATAATAGCTTCACTTGTCAACATACTATATTTTTCTAAGTCTGCTTTTTGTAAAGTTTTAGCACCATTAACGACATTTCTACCATTCATATGACAAGCCGCACAATTTGCTGAGAAAATTTTAGCCCCATTAGTAGCATCTCCAGCCCAAGCATTATTTACAAAACCAAATAACATAATAGTTATAACGGCAAGACAAGTAATAAATTTTTTCATCAATATTCTCCTTCTGTATTAAATAAATACAATTAACAGCTTTATATCTTCTATCGATTGAAAGTAAATTGTCAAAAGACAAAGCGTCAAACATTAATTTTTGTAAATTGAAATAAATTTATATCATCAAAGTTTTACCGATGATTATCATTAGCATGAAATAATTACACGTCCTAGAATATAATGAAGTTAAAAAATTTTTTAGGAATAAAAATGACTGAATTTTCTCTTAAATTTTGTCCTGTACCTTTCGAGCAACAACCAATTAATGAATATGAAGAATTACAAAAATCTTGGCTTTTTTCTTGGGCAAAACTTCCTCTTTTTTGCTATCTTCGTAATTTAATTTTAGTAGGATTTTTTAGTTTATTGATTAGTTCACCTATTTCAGCGGCTAGTTTTCCTCTAAATAAAGCTATGTTTTCTTTTATAATATCTAGTTTTTTAGGTTCATATTTAGTTATTATTTTATTATTAATACGCTTATATTTAGGTTGGTCTTATATTGGCGATCGCCTCAATAAAGAAAAAATAATTTATGAAGAATCAGGTTGGTATGATGGAGAAGAATGGGAAAAACCATTAGAATTACTAGAAAGAGATCGTTTAATTTTTGTCTATCAAATTAAACCCATTTTAATACGATTAAAAAAAAGTGCATTAATGGTGTTATCATTGATTATGGTGTTCTTATTATTACTAATTTTTGTTTAGCAAAAAAAATAATTTTATTCTCAATCAAACAGAATAAATTCAAATTAAATTATTGATAGAAGTCATTGATTTAAAAGGTTTTCATCCATAAAATACATTTTTCTAATTGAGTTTGCATCATTCCTGTCTCCCCATAATAACGTCTTCCATGACCAGGTAAAATCCAATTAAAATTATAATCAACTAATTTCTCCATTGATTCAATTTGTTTTTCCCAAGAATACCAGCAAAAATCTTTAAATCCAATCAATTGATGTTTATTATCTGACCAGCATAAATGATCACCAGTAAATAAAAATTTATTTCGATACAAAAAAATACAATGCCCTTTAGTATGACCTGGAACTGGTATAATTAGAAAATCTTCCGTTAATTCTAATGGTTCACTATTTTCTAATTTTATTTCTACCTCTTTTGTCTTCTCCGTAATGTCATCAAGATGTAAAAGGCGATCGCACTTAAAATGATCATGATATTTTTGATGATCCGCTACATCATCTTTGTGAGTAAGATATAAATATTTAATGCCTCCCATCTCTTCTAATCTCTGCACTAATGGCTTACTAAATTTAGGGGAATCTATTAAAATATTGCCTTCTTTTCTTTGAATAAAATAACTTGCCGCCCCAAAAGACTTTTCGGCATGATAACCACAATGATAAACATTATCCTCCACTAAAATAGGAAAACTTTTTTGAATATTTTTAATATTACTAGGCGGTTGCATCGTGCCAATAGAGGCGGTAGGGCAAGATAAAAGTGCCTGTAATGAGCTTATTTCTTCTAATTCAGTGCTTGGTTGATGATATACTGCTGATTGTTCATTTTTGCGAGTAAACACGGCTGGAGACATCCAACGACAAGTATCGCAATCGATACAAGTACTATCAATGTAAAAATTCCCTTCTATATTTTCTGATCTTTTCTTATCTAATCTAGCCATAATAGTTCAAAATTTATATTTTATTTAATATGGTTTTTTCAATTAGTTATTTTATGTGTTGTTATTTTTAATTATGCGTTGCTTCTTTTAATCATAATCATAGTTAATTATCTATATCTTATGACAAAAAAGAGACAAATATTAAAATTTATTTTTCCTGACGTTAATATTTGTAACTTAAAACAACATTTTGATTGTTTTAAATAGGAAACTAAAGAGAAAAGAAAGATTTTGATCACAAGGAGACTACTTTAGTTATGAAATTAGCTTACTGGATGTATGCAGGTCCTGCTCATATTGGCACTTTACGCATTGCTACCTCTTTTAAAAATGTCCATGCTATCATGCACGCACCCTTAGGAGATGATTATTTTAACGTTATGCGTTCGATGTTAGAAAGAGAAAGAAATTTTACTCCCGTTACTACCAGTGTAGTTGATCGCAACGTTTTAGCCCGAGGTTCGCAAGAAAAAGTTATTGATAATATTGTCCGAAAAGACCGAGAAGAAAGCCCTGATTTAATTGTGCTTACTCCTACTTGTACCTCTAGTATCTTACAGGAAGATTTGGAAAATTTCGTTAGTAGAGCTCAAGTTGAAGCTAAAGGAGATGTCCTTTTAGCTGATGTTAATCATTATCGAGTTAATGAAATTCAAGCTGGTGATCGTACATTAATTCAAATTGTTAAATACTATATTGAAAAAGCAGAAAAAAAAGGCGATTTAGTTACAGAAAAAACTCAAAAACCTTCAGTAAATATCATTGGTATGTCAACTTTAGGTTTTCATAATCATCACGATTGCACTGAATTAAAACGATTAATGACGGATTTGGGTATCGAAGTTAATGAGATAATTCCAGAGGGAGCGTCTGTACATAATTTGAAAAATTTACCTAAAGCTTGGTTTAATTTAGTGCCTTACCGTGAATTAGGTTTAATGACGGCAAATTATTTACAAGAAAAATTTGCCATGCCTTTTGTTGATATTACCCCTATGGGTGTGGTAGAAACTGCTCGATGTATTCGCAAAATTCAACAAGTAATTAATGATCAGGGTGCAAATGTAGATTATGAAGATTATATCGAAAATCAAACTCTTCATGTTTCTCAAGCGGCTTGGTTTTCTCGCTCTATTGACTGTCAAAATTTAACGGGAAAAAAAGCTGTAGTTTTTGGTGATAATACTCATGCTGCTGCCATGACTAAAATTTTAAGTCGTGAAATGGGCATTCATGTCGTATTAGCGGGTACTTATTGTAAGTATGATGCTGAATGGTTTACCAAAGAAGTTAGTGAATATTGTGATCAAGTTTTGATTAGTGAAGATAATGCAGAAATTGCTAATGCGATCGCCAAAATAGAACCATCAGCTATTTTTGGCACTCAAATGGAGCGTCATGTAGGGAAAAGGTTAGATATTCCTTGCGGTGTAATAGCTTCACCTATTCATATTCAAAATTTCCCTATCGGTTATAAGCCATTTTTAGGTTATGAAGGCACAAATCAATTAGCCGATTTAGTCTATAATTCCTTTACTTTAGGTATGGAAGATCATTTACTCGAAATTTTTGGAGGCCATGATACTAAAGAGGTTATTACTAAAGGTGTTTCTGAAAATTCTGATCTAAATTGGACAAAAGAAGCAAAAGGTGAATTAAATAAAATACCAGGTTTTGTTCGTGGTAAAGTTAAGCGAAATACGGAAAAATTCGCTCGTGAACGTAATTTTAGTGAAATTAGTTTAGAAGTGTTATACGCAGCCAAAGAATCCGTAGGTGCTTAATATAGCAACGGGCAGGTTAGTTAGGACATTTCAATCCATTAGGCAAGGGGTTTAAACCCCTGGTTAACGTTCTAATCATCTTGGCGACTGCTATAAATTAAAAAATTGTTTGAATCTTAAACAATAAACTTCTGACAAAACCAGCTTTGACTTTAGTTAGCTAAAGCTAACTAAAGGCCATTTAAAGCATCAGTTTGATTGATATTTGAAGCCATTTTAAGAGAATTTATATTATTATCTCATATCAAGTTCGAGTGATCACTTATAAATTAAAATCTTTATCCATAAATTATGTGAGGTGATTTGATCATAACTAATTATCCAAACTTGATATGAGTTAAACCAAGGAGAAAATAGTTAGTTACCGTTGTTAATTTTGAATTGCTTTTTTACATAACCCTCAGAGATGAATATTTTGGGGCTTCAAGCAAGAAATCTTCAACGTCATAATGGTTATTCTTTTTTTATTTTGCTTTTTTCGATCTTTTATAGCTATAGGTAACAACTAGAGTTAATTTTGCAAAATTAGAAATCAATAAAATTTATTATGGAGAATTTTATTTTTTTTGTACAATGTTGAGATAAAATCAGATCGAAATTTGTGTAGGCAAAAAATGGAAACTAAATCATTTTCTTTTGTAAATTTACAAAATCCGACCGGTTTATCTCTATTTCTTTTTTTAATTTTATTATTATTTTCTTTAGGGTTATTTTTTTTAAACCCTATTACTTTATTCCCTTTTTTTTTAGCAGCTATTATTTGTGGCGTTTTTGGATATGTTGTTATCCCTATCTTACAAAAATTAAAAGCTGGACAAATTATACAAGAAGATGGACCAAAAACCCATTTAAAAAAAACTGGTACACCTACTATGGGAGGAATTTTTTTCTTACCCACATCGGTAATCATTGCTTTATTTTGGGGAGGTTTTACTCCTAATTTAATTGCGGTATCTTTAGTTACTCTTGGTTATGTGGCTATCGGTTGGTTAGATGATTGGCAAATTTTAGTCCAAAAATCGAATAAGGGTATTACTCCTCGTCAAAAATTATTTTTACAAATTTTAATTGCTGTAATTTTTTGTTTTTGGTTATGGCAAACTCAAAGTGCAACTATTACTAATTTATATTTACCTTTTAATTTTGTTATCCCTTTAGGGGTATTTTTTTGGTTATTAGCCGTCTTTGTAATGGTGGCTGAAAGTAATGCTACTAATCTTACGGATGGTGTTGACGGATTAGCAGGAGGTACAGTGGCGATCGCCATTATGGGTATGGCTATTTTAACCATCAAAGAGTATCCCGATTTAGCAATTTTTGCCCTTTGTTTAAGTGGAGGTTGTTTAGGCTTCATTTTACATAATCATAACCCAGCGAAAGTATTTATGGGCGATACTGGTTCATTAGCGTTAGGAGGAGGTTTAGCTGCTTTAGGTATTCTTACTCACAATTTATGGGCATTATTTCTGATTAGTGGTATTTTTTTTATAGAATCTTTATCTGTGATTGCTCAAGTCACTTATTATAAATTGACTAAAGATAGTAATGGCAAAGGGAAAAGACTCTTAAAAATGGCCCCTCTTCATCATCATTTAGAGTTAAGTGGTTGGGAAGAAACTCAAATTGTTGCTCTTTTTTATTTAGTTAATACTCTATTGGTTTTATTTGTTTGTTGGCATTAAGCATTTAGGGTGTTAGGGTGTTAGGGGTTTGGGGGGATTTTAACTAATAAAAAAAATTTTTTATTATCAATTTAACAGTATAAATATAAAAACCTATTATCTAAAACCTTCTTAAAAAACCTAAAACCTAATAACTAACACCTTCTTATTATTAAATAACTTAAAATTATCATGGCAATTTATTTTTATTGGGGAGAAGATGACTTTCTAATACAGGAAGAAATTACTAAAATTAAGAAAAACGTATTAGATTTAGATTGGATTCAATTTAATTATGAAAAGTTATCTGGTCAAAAAGAAGACGATATTAGAGCAGGATTAAATCAAGCCATGACTCCAGCATTTGGTAGTGGCGATCGCCTAGTATGGTTAGAAGAAACAAGTATTTGTCAATCTTGCACAGAAGAATTATTAACAGAATTAACCAGAACTTTACCCCAAATTCCCGATAATTCCCATTTATTATTTACTTCCAGTAAAAAACCAGACGCTAGATTAAAATCTACTAAATTATTACAAAAATATGCCACCGTTAAAAACTTTGAATTAATCCCAATTTGGCAAATAGAAGCAATTGCTAAAAAAGTCAAAGAAATTGCCGAAGAAAAAGAAATAAATTTAACAAAATCTGCTATAGAAATGTTAGCCAAATCCGTAGGAAATGATAGCCGATTATTAACTAATGAATTAGAAAAATTAGCCTTATATCAAAGTAATAAAAATATTGCTATTGATGAAGAAGTGATCAAAAATTTAGTTAATATTAGTATGCAAAATAGCCTAGCATTAGCTACCACTATTATTAGAAAAGATTTAAGCCAATCCCTTCAGTTAATTAATGAATTGATAAATTTAAACGAACCAGCTTTAAGAATAGTTGCCACCTTAGTAGGGCAATTCAGAACTTGGATTTTAGTCAAATTAATGTTAGAAAAAGGGGATAAAAATGATCAAGAAATTGCAGTTAGTGTGGGGGTTGGAAATACCAAAAGAGTCTATTTTCTGAAACAAGACATTAAAAGTATTTCTTCACAACAATTATTAAAAACTTTACCCTTATTTTTAGAGTTAGAATTAGGCCTAAAAAAGGGAGCAAATCCTTTAATGATTTTAGAAAGTAAAGTAATCGAAATTATCAATATTCTCCGTTAATAATTAACCTATTTTTGTCTGAGTTATTTTAATTTGAGACGGTGACAATTGGCGATCAACTAAGAGCCACCACAGAATTAAATAGAAAAGACTTTGACCAACTACTCCAAGACTTTGAATCGGTTTATCAGGCTCAAATAGAGCAAAATAGTGAAACTAGGATTAGAAAGATTGGGGGTGGTAGGAAAGGGAAATTAAAAACGAATCAAGAAAAATTATTTTATATTTTATTTTATTACAAATGCTATCCCACATTTGATTTAGCCGCAGTATTATTCGACTGTGATCGATCACAAGCCCATCGTTGGGTACATCGTTTACAACCAATATTAGAATTAGGACAAAATATAATATTAGTTATGAAAATAAAACTATGCCTTTAGTGGGTTTTTCCATAGTTAATTTTGATGATGAAATTAAGAATCCTCAACATCGTGGAATGTTTAATTTTTTTGATCGATCTTTCATTGGTAAGTAATTAAATGCGGATTTTATTGATAATTTATCGAAATTACCTCATTTTATTAATGATAATTTATAAAAAAAAGATACTCTTTAGCTAAAAGCACATCAAATTTATGTTGGCGATCGCCATAAAGGTCAGCATGAAAAATTTTTGCCATAAAATTCAATTTGCCCTAAAAATAACACAGACTAAATCATTAATGATAATTGATTACTTCAACAGTAGAGAAGATATATTTTATTAAAAATTTACTTATAGAAAAGAAATGCCATGCCTTGTAAAATAGTCCCTGTAATAATTTCAATTATTGCTATAATTTCAGAGTAATAATAAACAAAAGGTGAAGTTATGAAAGCAGTTGAAGTGATGGGAAAAATTGATGAGAAAGGACAGTTATTTTTAGATAAACCATTAGAAATTGATACACCTAGTCGAGTTAAAGTAATTTTGTTATTTTCTGAAGAAAATGAAATTTATGCTGAGGATACTCCTGATGAAGAAATTAAAGCTAGTTTAAGAAGGGCATTACAAGAAGCCAAAGAAGGTAAAACTAAACCAATTTCAAAGTTATGGGAGAGAATTGATAATGACTAATCCCCTCAATTCTATTCGATTTTCTGATGAATTTGAAAAGGAATTATATAATCTTTCTAAAAAATATCGTAGTCTAAAAAAAGATATTGAACCTATTATTCAAGAATTAGAAAAAGGTAATTTATTAGCGATCGCCAATAAATTACTTTACAAAGTCTTCAAATATTCAATGAGAGCTTTTTGATCATTTGGAGATAAATCAGTACCATAAAGATGACCTTCATTATTATTGCCTATTATAGAGGTATCATATTTAAAACCCACTTTTTCGGCATTTTTCCCCTGAGAAATAAAGCCCACATTTTCTCCATCATAAACATCATAACCACGATAAAAAACTTTAGGTCTATTTTCACTTTTTGTTAATAAATCCTTTAAAGTAGGCACTGAGCCATTATGTAAATATGGCGATCGGGCCCATATACCATCTAAAGATAAAGCAGTATAACCATCCGTATCAATAAAGTTATCAAAATCCCAACTATAATTTTTAGCGTAATTATTCATGGCATCATTAGCCTCTTGATTCCACTGATTTGCTCGATTTGAGTCGGTTAAAACTTCAGTAACAGGTATTACCTGCCCAGTTTTTTCTCCTCCAAAAGCGTGACAACTGGCACAACTATTAGCAAAAATTTCTTTTCCTTTCGTGGCTAAAGTTTGATCGATCGCCAAAGGATATTGAGGCGGAGGTAATTGTCGTAAAAAACTTTCCACACGTTCTAAATTAGCAATATTAAGTTCTTTTGGACTTGCCCCCATACCTAAGCCACTACTTAAAATCACTTCCTTTAAGGAATTATTAATGCCGTCTGAATGCTTATAAAAGCCCTCTTGATTCGCTTTATTCCAAATAGCCATCACATCAGTACTACCAATCGAAGCATCATCTTTTAAACCCAAAACTCTTATTTTTAAAGGATTCATATCCGTTCGAGAAGGTCCATAATCGGGCTTACTATCCATCCAATTAAAACTTTTTTCTTGTTCAAGTAAAGCCAGTCTGGTTTTAGGAATAACAATACGATAAAGCAAATTTTCTACAAAAGAAAGATGATGATTGTACTCAATCTCAGGTAAAATAAATTTACTATTAAAACGAGGATCATGGGCGCAACTAAATAAAAATCGAAGATAACGCTGTACATCAAATTTAGTAGTGGGCGCACCTACCAAAAATACGGGTTTATCTTTAGGGGTTTTCCGAAAAGTACCAACATGACAAACCGCACAATTCATCCCCACTCGCTCAATACCAATCTTCTCTTTCGTTAAACCAATGGGCATTTCTATACCCTCTTCCCAAGTTAATCCTAAAGAAGTATAACCCCCCGCATCTGGTAGCTTTTCAGGGAATAAACGAGGCAAAACAACCCAAATCCAATAAGGTATTCCTTGCTCTTTTTCTGTGCCGATTGAACCATATTTAAAATTGGCGATCGCCGATTCATAATAATTTAAAGGCATTCTTCGCACTAAATTATACCAACCCCAAACCCCCACTAGCCCTGAAAGAAACACTAAACAAAGGACAACAGCGATGATTTTCGATTTCCATTGATTTGATTGCACTGGTGACATATAGATAATCCTCTATCTTAAATTTGATAATTTAAACTTTTTCTATGTATTACTTATTTGTTACATTTATACTTTACTAAAAAAAATTAGAGTGTTTTTAAATATTCTAATAATGCCTTTTTATCATTTTCAGATAAATCCGTACCATATAAATGCCCGTAATTTCCATTACCCCGTTGAGTTGTATCATATTTGAAAAATTGTTTACCATTTTCTTGCACCACATCAGAGATATAACCTACTTTATTTTGATCATAAACATCATAGCCACGGTAAAAAACTTTAGGCCTATCTTCATTTTTTGCTAATAAATCTTCTAAAGTAGGCACTGAGCCATTATGTAAATATGGCGATCGTAACCAAATACCATCAAGAAGAGAATTAGCATAACCATTAGTTTTTTTGAAATGAGAAAAACGTTGATCAACCCCTTTATAAGTAATACCACTAAAAGTTAAATTTTGATTAGAAGCCAACTCATAAGTATAAGAATCTAAACGACCTCGATCAGTTCCAACTTCTTCAATAGAAGTAATCATACCAATCTTATCGCCATAGTTCGCATGACAACTGGCACAATTTGCTTCAAAAATCGGTTTGCCATTGCTAACAAGTTTTTGATCAACAGGAAAAGGATAACTAGGTGCGGGTAAATCCATTAACCAATCCCGTAACCGTTGAAGAGAATCAAAATTAATGGTAGTCGGCGAAACCAAAGCAAGGGCAGCAGTTCGATTACGTTCACTACCATCATTATTATTGCCATCCCAATGAAGCCGCATCACTTTTCTAGGTCGTTGATTCCAAATACTAGGAAAATCAGAAATACCACCAAGTTC
>CAZWLZ010000094.1:0-7031 GCA_964634505.1 uncultured bacterium
GATCGCCATTACCAACGATCTAAAATATCTTTAATGATAATTTCTTTAACTATAACTTGAGAAATAATGGTTAAAGGTAAAGCTAAAAATAAACCTAAGAAACCTAAAAATCCAGCAAAAAAGATTTCTCCCAAAATGACGATAATGGGACTTAATAATAAGGGATTTTTTCTAATTTTAGGCAAAATAACTTTATCTGTTAGTTGATATGTTGTGATATATAAAATTATTACCAGCCAAGGTTTCCAACTAGAATATATTAAGGCGATCGCCACAGGAAAAATCACACTGATTAAAGGGCCAAGATAAGGAATAAAAGAAAGAATACCTGTTAGAATAGCTTGGGCAAAAACTAAAGGAATACCTAATAAAAATAAACCACAAAAAATTAAAATAGTAATAATTAAAATTTCTAAAACAATATCAGTTAAAAATTCTTGTAAATTTTTTTGGGCTATAAGTAAAATTTGTTCACAACGAGGCCGATAAAAAGAAGGAAAAATACGAATAAATCCATCACGATAAGGTTGGGGATTTACCAATAACATCAAAGTTAAAGCTAATAATAATAAACCGCTTAATAAAGTACCTAAAAAACCAGAAACAACACTTAAACCACGACTGAATAAATCATTAATTAAAGGTTGTAATTGTAAAAAAATCTGATTAATATTAGGTAAAGAATTACTTAAGGTGGGAGATAAATTATCTCGAAAATCATTAACAACAATAATTAATTTTTGAATGCCTTGAGGTACGAGATTAATTAACTCTTGAAACTGTGAAATTAAAGAAGGTAAAATTAGCCAAAAAGAACTGATTAATAGAGTTAATAATAATAAAATAGAAATTAAAACTCCATAAATTCTTTTGATGCCAAATTTTTCCAACTTTCTAACTAAAATATCTAAGGCAATACCTAGCACTATAGACATTAAAAGCAACAATAATAATTGTTTAATTTGCCAAATAATATAGAAACAAATTACTATTAAAGCAACACTAATCCACTGTGAAAAATTCATTATTTCGCATAATTTTGCAGAATGATTATATTAAGAATTGCCAGATAATTTTAAATTACGAATAAATAAAATAAAGCCTAAAAAAATAGAAGGAAAAAAAACCATCAGAATTAACAAAATATTAGTAGGCTGAAGAGGCAATAATTTGCCCCCATATTTAATTACAAAAGATAAAAAAGTTGACAATAAAATCACTTTAATAATAAAACTGAATTGACTAATCATTGAGTTTATTGTTAATTGAGAAAAAAGTTAATTATAGTCAGAAAAAATATAAATTAGTCCATAAATAAATTAATAATTATTAACAAAAATTATTTAAGTTTTTGTTTAATAAAAGTGACAATTTGATTTAATTGTTTTTTGAGTTGAGTAATTTCCCCTTCCATTTGAGCCACTTTTGTTTTCAACGCTTTTATTTCATTGGCCATAGCATTAGAATCTTGAGATTGTGTAGCTGCTGCAGTTACTTGAGAAACAGGCGTAGGAGTAGAGGCTTTAAGATAATCTGATAATTTTTTAGATTTCTCCATAGCATCTCGAATCCCTTGAATTAACTGCTTTTGATCAAAAGGTTTTTCTAAAAAAGAAAAAAATTCAAAAGGTTCGGTAATTTTTTCAGTTACTTCGTCTTTTCTCCCAGACATTAAAAGCAGGGGAATGGCTCTATATCGAGGCTCTTTTTGAATATTTTGATATACATCCCAACCACTCATTTTAGGTAAGAAAAAATCTAACATGATTAAATTAGGATTCCCCGTTTCAATCAATTCCATGCCTTTTAAGCCGTCTTTAGCCTCAATTACTTCAAATTTGCCTTCAGGTAACATATCTTTAACAGTGCGTCTAATAACCATACTGTCATCAATTACAAGAATTTTATGAGTTGTCACAATGTTATTACTCCTTATTTTTAATTGAATAAATTTATTTATTTGTATCAGTTTATTTGAAAAATTACTAGAGAAATATTACGATATTTACTGAAATTTAGAAAACAAAACATCTTAACGATTTTTTATAATACTTTTCATTTTTCTTAGTTTACTAAAATTTTATACATTAAAACGAAATAACATGACATCGCCTTCTTGTACAATATATTCTTTTCCTTCTAAACGCATTTTTCCTTTTTCTTTAGCTGCAGCTATGCTACCAGTTTCGATTAAATCTTGATAACTAATGGTTTCTGCACGAATAAACCCTTTTTCAAAATCTGAATGTATTACCCCAGCTGCTTGAGGTGCTTTTGTACCTTGAATAATTGTCCAGGCACGGGTTTCAGTCTCACCAGTGGTAATATAAGTGCGTAATCCTAATAATTTATAAGTAGCTTTGATTAAAGATTGTAATCCTCCTTCGGTAACGCCTAAAGATTCTAAAAATTCGGCTTTTTCTTCTGGGGGTAATTCTACTAATTCTGCTTCTACTTGTGCGGAAACTATTACAACTTGGGCATTTTCATTGGCTACATATTCTTGCACTTTTTTAACCCAATCGTTACCTTGTGCTAAATCTTCTTCGGTGACATTAGTTGCATAGATAACGGGTTTTCTAGTTAGTAATCCTAACGGTTTTAAGAGTAATTCTTCTTCTTCAGTTAATACTAATTGTCTAAGGGCTTTTCCTTCATTTAAAAGGGGCAAGATTTTTTCTAATAAATCAGATTCTAACATTGCTTCTTTATTATTACTTCTTGCTTGTTTTCTCAATCTTTCTAAACGTTTTTCTACTTGAGTTAAATCAGATAAAGCTAATTCTAAATTAATTACTTCCATATCCCTAAGTGGATCAATTGAGCCTGATACATGGATAATATCATCATTGTCAAAACATCTGACTACGTGAATAATTGCGTCAACTTCTCTAATGTTTGCTAAAAATTGATTACCTAAACCTTCCCCTTTACTCGCACCTTTGACTAATCCAGCTATGTCAACAAATTCCATGCGAGTTGGAACGATTTTTTGAGAGTTAGAAAGTTTTGATAGTATTTCTAAACGTTCATCAGGCACGGCTACAACGCCTACATTTGGTTCAATAGTACAAAATGGAAAATTTGCCGCTTCTGCTTTGGCATTAGCCACCACGGCGTTAAATAACGTTGATTTGCCTACATTTGGTAAGCCTACAATTCCAGCTCTCAACATGATTAATTTATATTTATTTTTTAATAACGTTTAATATCATATAACAAGTGAACAGATAAGAATAGGTTTTAGGTTTTAGGTTTTAGGTTTTAGGTTTTAGGTTTTAGGTGAAGAAAAAAATAAAAATCGGTCAATGGTTTTTTAATTATTTAATAATATGGCGATCGCCATATAAACTAAAAAATAGGCATCCTAGTTGCAATCAATTAATTTATCTCTAAATTGAGAATTTTCTCAATTAAAAATTTAACATTTCATGGGTAATTAATACTCTAAAATATAATTAAACTTTAAAATCAAATAGTCAATTATAAAGTGTCACCATGACAAAGGATAAGTTTTTGGAAATTGAACAACAACCGAAAGAAAAAAACTCAATTCCTAAAATAATGGGTTTTCTTCTACTTCCTATTGGTATAATTGCAGTTGGTAGTTTTTTTTTATTATCGAATAATTATTTTACTTTTCCTTCATTTTCTTCCGAAAAGGCAACTTTAAAAGTTAGCGGACGTATTGAAGGTGATGAAACTAATTTAGGTAGTAAAGTGGGGGGTAAAATTAATTTAGTCTCTGTTGATGAAGGTGATATTGTCCAAAAAGGGCAAATTTTGGTAACTCTTGATGATCAAGAAATTCAAGCTCAATTAAAAGGGGCAATCGCCAAAACTTTATCTTTAAAACAACAAGAATTAGAAGCAAAATTACAAATTAATTCTTTAGAAAATCAAATTCAAGAACTTTCTTTAAATTTTCAACAAGCCGAAGGAAGTGCCAAAGGGCAGATTCTTCAAGCCGAGGCTTCTTTGGCTTCTTCAGTTGCTCAGTTAAATGAGGCGATCGCCAAATTAGAATCAGCTCAAGCTAATTTAAAATTAGCCCAAAAAGAGCGAGATAGATTAGCCATGTTAATCACAGAAGGGGCTATTAGTCAACAAAAATTTGATGAGAGTCAAATAAAATTGGAAACAAATCAAGCTACAGTTAAAGCGAATGAATCTTCAATTAAATCCTTTGAAAAATTGGTTAAAGCAGCTGAAGCACAGGTATTACAAGCCAAAACTTCTAATTTTAATTCTGAGATTGTTAATACCAAAATTCAAAGATTAGACATACAATTGGAACAAGCAAAACTACAATTAACTCAAGCTCAAGCGGAGGTAGCAAATGCCCAAGCAATGGAGCAAGAAATTAAGAGTAAAATTGATTATTTGAAAATTCCCAGTACAATTAATGGGGTGATAACCAGTCGTTTAATCGAACCGGGGGAGGTTATTACTAACGGGCAAACTGTCTTAATAATTCTTGACCCTCAAAGTGTATATTTAAAAGGTTACATTGCGGGAGGAGACATTGGCAAAGTGAAAATTGGACAAAAAGCAAAAGTTTTTCTTGATTCTGATTCCAAAATGCCTTTAGAAGCAACAGTAACTAATATTGATAGTCAAGCAAATTTTACCCCAGAAAATACTTATTTCAAAGAAGATCGAGTTAAGCAAGTTTTTGGTGTCAAACTTAAAATTGATAATCCCCAAGGAAATGCTAAACCTGGGATGCCAGCAGATGCTGAAATAATTAATAACTGACGTTGAGCACAAACAAAGGTTTTAGGAGTTAGATGTTAGAGATTAGGTTAATCAAGAAAAGAAGGTTAAAGGATAAGATAAAATTACTTTAAGTACTAGATTAAAAAAAATTATATATAGGCAAGGAGCTTAAGCCACTTTTTATAAATATCATTATCTATTATCAATTAACTATTATCAATTACCTATTACCCATTACCCATTACCTACAATAATGACTAATTATAAATATTTTGCCACTGTGGCTAGAGGATTAGAAGACATTGCTGCCCAAGAATTAGAAAGTTTGGGGGCAATTAATGTCAAATCTGATTTTACAGGAGTACATTTTGAAGGAGACAAACGATTGTTATATTTCGTTAATTTATGGAGTAGAACGATTTTTCGAGTATTAAAATCAATCCAACAAGTAAAATGTTTTAATGCAGAGCAATTATATCAAAATGTCCATAAAATTGATTGGAGTGAGTATTTAGGAATAAAGCAAACTTTTGCCGTTAGATGCACTGGTAGTAATCGCAATCTTAATCACACTCATTTTACAGCTTTACAAATTAAAAATGCCATTATTGATCAACAAAGATTGAAAACTGGCGATCGATCTAATATTGAAGTAAAATATCCTGATGTTTTAATTAATGCCCATATCTATGAAAGTGATTGTATTCTCAGTTTAGATAGTTCGGGAGAAAGTTTGCATCGTAGAGGTTTTAAGGAAGCTGTAGGAATTGCACCTTTAAAAGAAACCTTGGCGGCTGCTTTAATTATGATGACTGAATGGACACCAGATATAGCTTTTGTCGATCCTATGTGCGGTTCTGGTAGTTTACCTTTAGAAGCGGGTTTAAAAGCTTTAAATATCGCACCCGGATTATTTCGAGAAAATTTTGGTTTTCAAACTTGGTTAGATTTTGATCAATATTTATGGGAAGAATTACTACAAGAAGCCAGAGATAGTCAATTATCCCAATTAAAAGCACCTATTTTGGGCAGTGATTATGCCTTAGAAATGATTAATCAATCTTATAGTAATAGTTTTAGTTGTGGCTTAAATCTACACGTTAATTTTACTCAAAAAGATTTAGCTGATATTCAACCTCCATCAGAGAAAGGGGTAATTATCTGTAATCCTCCTTACGGTAAAAGGATTTCTGAAGCGGATGAATTAGCACCTCTTTATAAACAATTAGGAGATATTTTTAAACAACGTTTTAAAGGTTGGACAGGTTATATTTTAACTGGTAATAAGGAGTTAGCCAAAAAAATTGGTCTCAAGGCCTCAAGACGTATTCCCGTTTATAATGGTTCTTTGCCTTGTACTTTACTTAAATATGATTTGTATTAGTAATTGTGTTACATCTTGTGGTATAGACTTCTAGTCTGTGGTTGTCTTTTTTTAACGTCTCTTAATTTTACCTTGCTTTAAAAACAACTAAAGCTATACAATAATTGTCTTGAAACTTTTGTTACCAAAATTTAACTTGGAACAAAAAATTATAAAAAAATTATAAAAAAGGATTAAAAGTGCGAAAAATTATTATTGCGGGTAACTGGAAAATGTATAAAACTAAAGCGGAGTCTTTAGAATTTTTACAAGCATTTCTTCCTCAAATACAAGAAACTGATGAGACAAGAGAGGTAGTTTTATGTGTGCCTTTTACTTCTCTGAGTGTTTTATCTCAAAATTTACATGGTAGTTTAGTTAAAATTGGTGCTCAAAATATTCACTGGAAAAATGAAGGTGCATATACAGGTGAAATTTCTGGTAGTATGTTAACAGAAGTTGGTGTAACTTATGTGATTGTCGGGCATAGTGAGCGTCGAGAGTATTTTGGGGATACGGATGAAACTGTTAATTTACGTTTATTAGCGGCTCAAAGTCATGGGTTAAAACCAATTTTATGTGTTGGGGAATCTAAATCTCAAAGGGATGCTGGAGAGACTGAAAATGTGATTATTAGTCAAATTAAAAAGGGTTTAGTTGATGTTGATCAAAATAATTTGGTTATTGCTTATGAACCTATTTGGGCGATCGGCACTGGTGAAACCTGTGAGGCAAAAGAGGCTAATCGAGTAATTGCTTTAATTCGTGATAATTTAGATAATAAAAATATTTCGATTCAATATGGTGGTTCGGTTAAATCTGATAATGTAGATGAGATTATGGCTCAACCTGATATTGATGGTGCTTTAGTTGGGGGTGCAAGTCTTAATCCTGATAGCTTTGCTCGAATTGTTAATTATGAATAATAATTGACTCCTTATTTTATGAC
>CAZWLZ010000094.1:7131-11358 GCA_964634505.1 uncultured bacterium
ATAATTGACTCCTTATTTTATGACGAAAGTCATAACTACTGACTTTTTTCTTTTTTGATAAAATTTTAGTCAAGACGCTTTAATTTGATCATAAAAAAACCATCCATATTATGACGATGAGGATAAATTTTGATCCCATTCTCATCGTTGTTTAAAAATTTACTGAATAAGATATTTTCTGGTTTTTCGCTCCCCCAATTAGGATGATTTGCTAAAAAAGTTTTAATAATTTCTTCGTTTTCGGTTGGGTTTAAAGTGCAAGTTGAGTAAACTAATTTACCTCCTATTTTGACCCATTTTGATGCGTTATTAATAATTTGTTGTTGTTGTTGATTTAATTCTTCTATTTGCTTTAAATTTTGTTTCCAACGAATATCTGGGCGTTTGTGTAATGTGCCTAAGCCCGAACAAGGTACGTCTATTAATACTTTATCGGCTTGATTTTCAAATTCTTTGGATTGACTTGCATCTAATTCTTGAATTTTGATTGATTTTAATTGTAGTCTGGTAATATTTTCTTGGATTTTAGTTAATTTTTTCTTATGGCGATCTCCACTGATTATTATACCAGTATCGTTCATTAATTCAGCGATATGGGTAGTTTTGCTCCCGGGTGCGGCACAAGCATCGATCACCATTTCATGGGGTTTAGGATCGAGTAAATGGCTTACTAATTGAGCGCTACTATCTTGAATCGAATATAAACCATCAGCGAAACCTTCTAAATTTTGAATATTTCCTATATGGCCATTTAGTCTTAAACTTTGAGGTAAATCAGAAATATCTGTTACTTGAATATTTTGATTAAGTAATTTATTTTTTATTTCTTCTTTAGTCGTTTTTAAAATATTAATCCGCAAATCAACAGTTGCTGGTTGATTAAACCAAATACATAATTTTTCAATTTCTTCTACTTCTAATTGGTTTTGAAAAATATCAATTATCCAATCAGGAAAACTATATAAAATTCCTAATTTAGTAGTCAAATTTGATGGTAGGATAAGCGGGTCTTTTTCTTTACTTTGTCTTAAATAATTTCTTAAAATACCATTAACTACTCCTGTTAATTTTCCTAAGTCATTAATTTTTGCTAAATCCACAGTAGTATTAACGGCGGCCGATTCAGGAATATGGGTTAAATAACGTAATTGATATAAACCAATTTGCAAAATAATCCTTAAATTGGGCGGTTGTTGAGTTATTTTTTTTTGGCTAAATTGTTCAATTAAACTATCTAATGTTCTTTTTCTTCTAACGATACCGTACACTAACTCTGAAAATAATCCCCTATCAACAGATTTTAATTCATATTTTTGTAAAATTCGATCTATCGCTATATTGGTATAGGCTTGGCGATCGAAAATATCTTTTAAAGCGAAAAAAGCTAATTGACGAGGAGACATAAATTGTTAATGAGTAATGGGTAAGGGGTAATAGGGAATGGGTAATAGGGTGTTAGGGAAATAGAGTGTTGGGGTGTTAGGGGAGATAAAAAATTATTTCCTCTTCCCTTTGCGCCTTTGCGAGACACAATCATATCTAAATGTACGATCGCCAATTTTTTTTATGAATAATCATTATCATCATCATCAGAATTACTGATTTCTTTTTTAAAACCGACTATAGTTTTACCCAAAGATTTGCCAAACTCAGGCAATTTTTTCACCCCAAAAATAGCAAAAATTACTCCTAAAATAACCACAACTTCAAGCCAACCTAAACCAAACATTAATGCTCTCCTTAAAATGATATTCTATTAATAATTAACCTTAAAATAGTAACAAATTTAATTAATTATCAAAAAATACTTCTTTATTATGACAAATTTAGATCATTCTGAATCTAATTTTAGAGAACAATTTAACCCAGTAGTAAATCAATTAGCAGATGAAATTATTTCTCATTGGCATACTTACTTAGATTTATCTGATTATCAAATGCCTGAAGGATTGGGATATGTGGAAGGAAAATTAGAAGGGGAAAAACTGGTTATCCAAAATCAATGTTATCAAACTACTCATTTTAGAAAAATACATTTAGAATTAGCTAAAGTTGGTAAAAATTTAGATATATTACATTGTGTAATGTTTCCTCATCCTCAATATCCTTTGCCCATGTTTGGTTGTGATTTAGTAGGTGGTAAGTCTGGTATTAGTGCGGCGATCGTTGATTTATCTCCTACTAATCCCGATAAAAAGTTAAATCAATCTTATCAAGAAAAATTAGCTATTTTACCTTTTTATCAATTTTCAGAAATTAGACAATTACCTCCTTGGGGTGATATTTTTTCTGAATATTGTTTATTTATTCGTCCTAATAATCAAGAAGAAGAAAAAGAATTTATCAAAAGAGTAACTAATTTTTTAAAAATTCATTGTCAAATAGCTTCCAATTGTCAAGCTGTTTCTGATAGTGAAAAAAATCTTTATTTAGAAGGACAAAAAAATTATTGTAGTCAACAACAAAAAAATGATAAAACTCGCCGTATTTTAGAAAAGGCTTTTGGGATTGAATGGGCTGAAAATTATATGAATTTAGTTCTTTTTGATTTACCCGTGACTATTGATTAATATCAATATTTGTTTTTATCTATAACTATAAATTTTTAATAAAAATAAATAATTTAAAATTGATTAATAGCAGACTTAAATAGTCTGCTTTATTGTTAAGGATTTTGGGGATTAAAAAAAATACGCCGTTGATTAGGATCAACTTTATCAGAATTCATTTGAATTATAGTTTTAGTTTGAGTAGGATCAAAACTACGACCAAATTTTTCTCGTAATTTTTCAACTCTAATTTGAGTTTCTTTTACTTCAGCATTAATTTCTGCTAATTTTACTTGTTGATCTTGATAATGAGGATAAAGTTTAAAAATAGTTGAGATGGCCACATAGGTTAATAAGCCATTAATAACTAACTTAACGCCAGTCTCGATCGCCAATTCTCCGTGGGAATTTCTGACTTTTGTTTTGGCGATCGCCTTTTTTTTATTTAAATCAACTATTGTATTTGATTGTTCTGCTTTTGTCTGTCTAACTTTTACCCTAGTGCGATTATCTACAGAAGATTTTAATTGAAAATATTGTACTGCATTCATGGGGGCAAACAAAAATTAAAATAATAATGGGATAAATTTTTATATTATAAATTCGCTAATATTTTTAGCCATAAATTAAGCATAAAACAAAAATTACAAAAAATCTAATAATTAAGATTATTGGTTATATTTTGGCGATTTTAAGTTAAATTTATCACAAATTATCAAAAACATTTCAATATTTTTACTTCCTTTTTCTTTACATCGGTAAACGATTAATATCTTTATTTGATCCTATTACTACCATTGATGCTCCTTTTGTTAAGACAAATTGTGGTTCTGGATTGATGATAAATTTATCATTTTTGCTGACTGCTAAGACATTTAAACCATAATCGTTTCGTAGGGCAATGGTAGCTAAAGTTTTGCCATCAAATTGTGCTGGGATTAACACTTCTACAATACTATTATCAGGGTCTAATTCAAAACGATCTAAAATAGATGGTTTCGTTAAAGTATAAGCTAATTCGCATCCCGCTTCGTACTCAGGATATACCACTAAATCAGCACCTACTCTTTTTAATAATTTACCATGAATTTCTGAGGAGGCTTTTGCTACAACAAATTTAACTCCAGCTTCTTTCACATTAAGAGTTGTAATAATACTTTGTTCTAAATAATTACCGATCGCCACTACTACCGTATCAAATTCAAAAACACCCGCCTCTTTAAGGGCATTAGACTCTCTACAATCTAATTGAATAGCCCTAGACGCTATTTTATCATTTAAGGCTTGTGCTACTAATTTTTCATCAATATCTGTAACTAAAACATCATGACCATTTTTAAATAAAGTTTCACTCACCGCCCGACCAAATCTGCCCAATCCAATAACCGCAAATTGTCGATGCTCTTGAGCGATATTAGTCAAAAAATTTAAAGAATTCAAATCTATGCCAAGAATTTTACTAATATTTTTATTGTTGGAATATTTCTCAAATTTATTGGGTTTAAATTTATTCATTTTTACTATTTATCCTATTAATAAATTTTCTTCTGGATATTTAATCCGACTAGGGGGAATATCGCCAATTACAGCAGACATTAACAATAATACGCCTACCCTGCCAATATACATAGTTAGAATTATAATTAATTCTGGGACAAGATTTAAACTCGGAGTAATT
>CAZWLZ010000095.1:0-11338 GCA_964634505.1 uncultured bacterium
GGTGTTAGGTGTTAGGTGTTAGGTATTGGGTGTTAGATTATTCAGACGGTGTTAACAGGAGTGATAAAATTATTTACTATAAAACTTCAAAACAAAGATACATATACTCGAAACAGTTAAAAATGAGTTTTTATTATTTAAATTGGTGACAGTTAAATCTAATATCAATAATGATTTTGTTTGGTTTTATGCAACAAATCCAACCAATAAGAATTAAGTCATTGATATTATAACTAATAGGTAATAGTTACTACCCATTATCCACTTCCTACTACCTAATAGGTAACATCAGTTATTAATTGAGACTAAAATTGATATGAATTAGTCAAGTATAATTAAATTTATTAAAAAGTAATTTTAATTATAAAAAAATGTCTCATAATATTCCTCCCCTTAAAACTGATTTTGAAAAAAAGAAAGAAGAAGAAAAATTAACTGAAATTGTAATTTTATTATCACAATTATTTGAAAGAGAAGAAGCTACAGCAAAAAAAATAATTGAATGTCTCTATGATATTGCTACGATAAATTTAGTTAATAAATATATTCTTTTAATGCCTCTTAATAGATTATTAAAATTGTTAATCAAATTGCCCAAATCCTTAGTCAAAAATCTTGCTTTTGCTTTGTATGTACAACCAAAATGCCCTAAATTAATTACCGATTGGTTATTCACTTTAGTAGAATTTTCTAATAAAAAAACTATTAATAATATCGAAGATATAATTCCATCAAATTTATTATTAGAGATAGAAAAAAAAGAACAAACAATTAAATTTTTACAATTAAAAATTAGGGTATTAAGCAGTATTTTGATACTATTTTTGCTTATAATTGGTAGCAATTTGATTTTAAAACAATTAAATTATAATTATAATTTACCTAATAAATCTCATAATTTATACTTCAAAAAATATAATTAAAATTACTATTTTGTGATTAAATTTTCATCAAAAAAAACCTTTAAATTTTGATAATAATAAATGAAAATAAATAATATAAAATATAATGTACTACCTCACTTGTAGTTACCAGCAACTTTAAATTAACTTGCCCTTGTAAAATTGTCAAAACTAAACTACACTTAGTTTATGGACTTAGTTCTTTAAAAAAATGGAAACCGTAAACATTCATCAGGCTAAAACAAATCTTTCTCGGTTATTGTCTCGTGTCGAACTCGGAGAGGAAATAGTTATTTCAAACCGAGGTATCCCAATTGCTAAGATTGTTCCATTTCGCACATCCTTAGATCGACGATCTAGTTTGGGACGAGATCGAGGAATCTTTACTGTACCAGATGACTTTAATGCCCCTTTACCAGAAGATATTTTGACCGCATTTGAGGGTAGTTCAAAGTCAGACTTTTACTAGATACACAATGCTGGTTATGGTGGTTTTCTCAACCAGAAAAGTTAAATGAGAACGTGATTGAACAAATTGTGGATGAAACTAATGAAGTATGGTTCTCAGTTGCCAGTGTTTGGGAGATGGGAATTAAAGTTTCAATTGGTAAGCTGCCACTGCCAGAGCAAATAGATGATTATATATCTACTCGTATGACTCAACTAGGAGCTAGATCGTTAGAAATTAGGGCTTATCATGCTTTGCGAGTAGCTGCATTACCTTTACATCATCGTGATCCTTTTGACAGAATGCTGATTGCACAAGCTCAGATAGAAGACATGACGCTTGTAAGTGCGGATTCGACATTTAACCAATATGAAGTCTCTTTACTCTGGGCAGCTAGCTAGTTTCTAGTTTTTATCAAGCTTCAAAATTAGTATTGTATAAAAAATCGGAATCATGGGTTACAAAATCTCGAATATAAGAATCAGGTTGTGGCAGACGTTTAACAACACCATGTTCAAACCGACACTCCACTTGTAACCAGTAAAGCCCTGGAAAAAATCTTCAGTCAGTGATTCTGTAGTCAATAAAAGAATCCTCCTTCAAGTAGTTTAGAACTCGACACCAAGTCAGCCTAACTTATAATTCTATCGCAATTGCGGTCTAATTCCATGATTAGCCATTCTGTCATATCTGTTAATTCTTCATTTTTATAGTCTTGAAGTTTACCTAATTCGGCATTAAGTTCTCGTTGTTCTTTCTCACTAACATAAGGCATTAACACATTACACAATAACAGTTTTTCTTCTCTTAAAACTTCTTTAATATTTTCTTTGATGAGGGCTTTTAATTCTTGGGTTTCCATAAACGATCGTCTCTGATTTAAGTCATATTTAGATATTATAGCAATTTGTCCCCCATAATCAAAATAAAATAGTTGGGTTTCGTGGTTTAATTCAACATTAATTGGCTATATTAATTTGGGGGATGTTCCTATTTCCCAACAATAATGAGAAAAGCAGCTCGGAGATTAAGAAATAAGATTAAAAACTTAATTGATCATTGCCATAAACAAGTAGTAATATCTGTTAGTTTTCACAAATTTGTTGAGCCTTTTTTAGATTAGAAGAAAGAGGAGAAAACCAATCTTTAATAATTTCTTTATCTTTACTCAGTTTAATTACATTATTAATAAAATCTTGCCATAAAGGATCATTTTTAGGCAAAATTAAACCATATTGTTGACAAGAAGAATCTAAAGAAAGAAGAGTATAATTTTGATTTAATGGTATTCCCAATAAAAGCGATTCTCCTATTAATAAAATACCATCATCAGCAAAACCGTCAATCAATCCTTTTTCTACCGCCTGAATTGCTCTCATATTTCCCCTAATTCCTTGAAATAATTGCAATTGAGTATCAGGATAATTGTTTTGCATTAATTTTTCGGTTGTAGTATAACGTAAAACTCCTATTTTTAAATCCTTTAATGAAGGATTATTCTTAATAGTTATTGCTGTATCATTTTTGGTTAACAATTGAGTTGTTGTTGTAAAAAAAGGATCAGAAAAAGTGATATTATATTCTGGAACTTCTCTAATGGTATTAGTGCCACATTCTAAATAAACTAGGTTATCTTCTACTATTGAAAAGCGATTATATAACCTAGAAATTAATACTTCTACAGTGATAATATTACGCTTTAATTTTGATTGTAATTCGTCTCTAATCAACGAAACTAAGTCAAAACAAATACCTGCTAATTCTTGATTTCGTTTGCGATAACCAAAAGGTACTGCATCTGAACGAATACCTACTTTTAATAAGCCCGTCTTTTCAATATTTTCTAAGATATTTTCTGCTTTAATTGGTAAACTATAATTAGCAAAAAAAATAGTACTTAATAAAATACTAATTACTCTAAATTTATTAACTTTCATCTATTAATTATTAACAATAAATAATGATACCTAAAACCTAAAACCTAATCAAAATTTAAGGATAAAAACTTAATTTTGGTAAACCACAATCTTCTGGCCAACCTTTCATTAAATTGAGACATTGGACAGCTTGGCCTGCTTGTCCTTTAATTAAGTTATCGATCGCCGACATAACTATAACTCTATCGGTACGAGAATCAACTTCAATGCCTATGTAACATAAATTAGTCCCCCAAGCCCATTTTGTTTGGGGATAGATGCCATTTGATAAAATTTTAACGAATGGTGAAGCTCGATAAAAAGCATTATAAATGGTAATTAAATCATCTCTAACTAACCCAGGATCGCTTAATGTGCCATAGACTGTAGCTAAAATACCTCTCACCATAGGCATTAAATGAGGGGTAAATTGCACCTTAACTTCATTTCCTGTTAAATTTGAACAAATTTGCTCTATCTCAGGGGTATGGCGATGATTTCCTACTCCATAGGCACAAATAGAGTTGTCTGCTTCGGCTAAAAGTAAGTTTACTTTTGCTTGTCTGCCTCCTCCTGATGTGCCTGATTTGGCATCAATGATGATGGTTTCTGGAGAGACTAATCCTTGTTTTAAGAGGGGTGCTAGGGCTAATAAACTGGCAGTAGGATAACACCCCGGACATCCTATTAAAGAGGCGTTTTTGATGGTTTCTTTGTATAATTCTGGTAATCCATAAACGGCATTGGCTGCTGTTTGGTGATCTTCTCTTTCTTCTTGATACCAAGTAGTATAAGTGTTTAAATCTTGAAATCGGTAGTCTGCTGATAAGTCTAATACTTGACAATTTTTGGCTAATAATTCGGGGGCAAGTTTACAGGCTAATCCGTTGGGAAGTCCTATAAATACTACATCACAACGTTCGGCGATTGCTACTGTATCAATAGCTTCTACTTTAAATTTAACTTGATGAGCGAGATGGGGGTAGATTTCGCCAAATTCTTTACCAATACTACTGTTACCTGCTAGATAGGTAATTTCAACAAAAGGATGTTCTAAAAGTAATTTTACTAATTGTACACCGCCGTAACCTGAAGCGCCTATAATTCCAATTCTTGTTTTGATAATATCTGTCATAATTGCTTAACCATGAAAAAATTTACTTTGGGTGCATTTTAATACTAAAAACTACTTTTGTAACAAAAAGTTTTCTAATTAGCTTATTTTTCCCTATATAAGTCGTCTAATTGAGTTTGCATTTCTCTGACTACTCGGTCATAACATTCTTGAATATATTGCCGATCGCCAAGTGCCTCATCTCCATAACGTTCAAAAATAATCGGTTTACAGACTCTCGTATGAATTTGAGTAGGAAAAGGAATATTAGGTAAAGGGCCAAAAGCTAAACCCCAAGGTAATCCTATATAAATTGGGAATACTACAGGGTCTAAATCTAAGATCCAATTAAATAAACCTTGATTTTGAAAAGATTTTAATTGATCATAAATATCAGTTAACACTATTATACTTTCATGAGCGCCCTTTGAAATTAAAGGAATGATGGGAATATTTTGACGTAAAGCTAATTTAATAAAGCCTTTTCGTCCTGCTAATTCTATTTTTTGCCGTTGAGAATAAGGACGAAAAACATCTTGAGCTCCTCCCGGATAGACTAAAACACTTGCACCCTTTTTTAAAGCGGCGATCGCCATATGAGGATTAGCCCGTATAGCACCAGTTTGAGCGGCCATAATAGCAACGGGTTGATAGGCTAACCAAGCCATAGGGTGCATTAAACCATAAACAAGACGTTCAGTGCCAAAAAAACGAAACCAATCATACATCATCATAATCATATCGGGGGCAACTAAGCCACCATTATGAGAGCCTACTAATAAAACTTGGCTAGGAGGGATGTTTTCCCAACCATCAGTTTTAACTCGAAAATAATTATCATAAAACCATGCCCAAAAAGGCATTAATTGCTTAATAACTTCAGGATTTCGGGCTTCTAATGACCAACCATAATATTGTTTATCTAAATTTTTAGAAATTAAAAAATCGGAAGAAGAAAATAAAGAAGAGAAAGGATTATTGAACATTTAGAAACGAAAAATAATTGATAATTGTTTAGTTTTAAGAAGGTTTTAGGTTTTAGGGGTTAGGTTTTAAGAATGTTTTTAAAAGAAATAAAATTATTTTACTTGGAAACTTCAAAAATAGAATTTGATTGTTAAAACTAATCGCTTTTTGTCACTCACTACCGAATACCTATTCCCATTTATTCTTTTTCGGTAACATCAGTTAATAAACACTATGATATTTTAATGAATTGAGAATAAATCGATTAAATAAAAAATTAGACAGGACTTTTTGATGGCCAAGTTTATCATTTCAGATACAATTATCGAATAACATTGAAGATTTTAGTTTTTCGCTTCTGTTTATTACATTTTGCAAATTTTAGTAAATTCTCGAATAAAATTAAGCTAAAGACTTGGCCGCCGCATTAGCTAAATCAGCAGCTACTCCCATGGAATAAGGCTTAATTAGCCACCAAATAAAAGGAGATAACCACCCCCTTAAAGTAACAGAATAAGAGATATAAGTGCCACACAGAGTGGATTCTATTTGATAAGTAATTCTTTGTTCAATGCCGGGTATAGCTAATAAACGAATCATTAATAATTCTCCCGGTCGTACTTTTTCCACAAATACTCTAATAGGGATAGGGGTTAAACGAGTAACAACTTGAAAAATTAAACCGGGTGTCGCCATCAAGCCACGAGGTAAATTTGTTTCTGAAAACAAAGGATGCCAAGATAAATCAGCGACATTAACTAATTTTTGCCATAAAATATCAATCGGCACATTACTGACAGTGCGATAAGTCTTATAGAGAGAGAAGTTACATAATAATTTGCCTCCACTAGCGAGTAAACGAAAAGAAAAGTTAAGAATCATTATGTCTTATCCAATTAATTAATCATGGTGTTTATGAAATTTTATCTTATCTTTAGTAAAAAATTTCTCATAAATTTTCTTATTATAGTAAGTATTTTCAAAAAAGTTTATCATTAACTTAAGTATAAATAACTATTTATTATAAATTTTAAATTTCTCAACTTTTTTATGATGATTGAAACTAAATTAGCACAACTACAACAAATTTTTTGGGACATGGATAAGGCTTTAATTGCTTATTCTGGTGGTATTGATAGCACTTTAGTTGCCAAAATTGCCTATGATATTTTAGGCGATCGTACATTAGCTATAACGGCGGTGTCTCCTTCTTTATTACCTGAAGAATTAGAAGAAGCCAAGCTACAAGCTAAAGAAATTGGGATTAAACATGAGTTAATTATCACAGAGGAAATGAATAATCCAGATTATACTTCCAATCCCATTAATAGATGTTATTTTTGTAAAAGTGAATTACATGATAAATTAAAACCGATCGCCTTAGAGAGGGGATATAACTATGTTATTGATGGAGTAAATTCTGATGATTTAAAAGATTATCGTCCTGGTATTCAAGCAGCTAAAGAAAGAAAAGTTCGATCGCCATTAGCAGAAGTAGGAATTACGAAAATAGAAGTTAGAGAAATTGCCCAAAAATTAGGGCTTACTTGTTGGGATAAACCTTCTCAACCTTGCTTGTCGTCTCGTTTTCCTTATGGAGAAGAAATCACAGTAAGTAAATTACAAAGAGTAGGAAGAGCTGAAATTTATTTACGCAACTTAGGTTATAGTAATTTGAGAGTACGATCGCAAGAAGATACTGCTAAAATAGAATTATTACCTTCTGATATTCAAAATTTTGTCATTAAAAACGATTTAAAACAATTAGTTAAGGACTTTCAAAAACTAGGTTTTCTCTACGTTACCCTAGATTTAGAAGGTTATACCAGTGGGAAACTTAACCAACAATTATTAGTGAAACAATCTTAATTAACTGTTGTGGTACAGGCATCCTGCCCATAATTAATTGAATTATAGAAAATATGTCCATAATTAATTGAATTGTAAAAAATCTGCCTATAATTAATTGAATTGTAGAAAATCTTAGGAAAATACAGGCTAGAAGCCTGTACCACAATTGAGAGAATTAGAAATAAATAGAGAATTTTGTTTAAAGATTATTTTTTAATATCTTTAGCCATTTTACGAAACATATCCATACTATTATCAGATTGACGGCGTTTTTCAGCGGGATTATCGATAGTAGTTTTAGATTCAGTAACAGTCTCTTGTTTTTTAACCGAAGGCGTTTGAATCTGATTATTTTTAGTAACTTTCATATCTGAAGAAGATACTAACTTAGAGATTTTTGCCCCTTTACCGCCTATGGTATTAGGAAAAGTACGCTTAATCTCTACAGTTTTTCGCATATAATCAATGTTACCAAAAGTTTTAGCATCATCATCAGTTAAAAAGAAACTATTATCGGAAGAATTTTTTTTTGCTTCTTCTTTTTTTTTGCCACCGAAAAGCCCAAATAAACCAGCCATTTAAGTATCTGTCCTTATGTATTTAATTTTTTTATTAATCATATCATTAAAAATGATGATCCTTAAGATTCTATTCTCTTTTTTTCTTACCATAACTTACGTTTACCGTCAGGAAAAATAGTTGACCAATTAGTTTTAGCCTCTTCCAATTGGCGATCATCAATTTTAGCTTCCGCTAGATTTGCACCACACAAATTAGCACCTTTTAAATTACAACTCGTTAAATCCGCCCTAGTTAAATCTGCACCTCTTAAATCTGCATTAGTCAAATCAGCCCTTACCAAATAAGCTTCTTCCAAAATAGCTTTGTGTAAAATAGCTTTATTCATGTTACAGTCATAAAAATTTGCCCTAGAAAGATTAGTTTCCTCAAAATTTACCGCAATCATTTGACAATGACGAAAATTAGAACCACTTAAATTAGAATTTGCCAAATTTAACCGATCAAAAACTTGATTACTAAAATTAGTACGCCCATTACTATAAGCCACTAAGACTGTTTCCTTCGTTAAATCTACCACAAATTGAGTTTTTCCTTGACGAGATTTTCTAGCTCGAATGGCCATAGCCAATTTAGTAGTAGCCGAAGTATAACCAGTAGTTTCTCCCATCTCTAAATCCTGTGGAGATGAAATAGCTTTTTTTTCTCCTGCAGAATTACTACCAGAAGAAGACTTATTCCCGATCATACTTTGTTCTAATTCTTGCTCATAAGGTGCAATATCTAAAGCGTTCATCACATCCTCAGCAGCTCGAAAACGGCTTCTTACATCCACCTCTAACATCTTGCGTAAAACCTTAGCAAAACTGGGGCTAACTTGTACTTCTTTTTCCCACAATAACTCACCAGTAAATTCATCACAAGCAAAATCTTTAGGAGATTTCCCTGTCATTAAATATAAACAAGTCGCCCCCAAAGCATAAAGATCGCTTGAATAAACTGGCCGCATTGCTAATTGTTCAGGGGGTGCAAATCCTACCGTACCGATGGAAAATTGAGTTAATGCCGTCTGTCCATAATTTTTCGCTAATTGAGTATTAACTTGATCTTTAACCGCCCCAAAATCAATTAAAACTAATTGTCCATCTTGTTCTCGGCGAATAATATTAGCAGGTTTGATGTCTCTATGAATAATTTTAATGGAATGAATATATTTCATTACAGGCAACATTTCGGCCAAAAATCTTTTAGCCGTCATTTCGCTAAAAACACCATTTTTTTTAACTTCTTGCTGTAAATTTCTACCCTTAACTAAACTTTGAACTAAATAAAATTGCTTATCTTCTTCAAAATAATCTAATAATCTTGGTATTTGAGGATGATCTATTTTTCCCAAAGTCTTAGCTTCTCTTTCAAATAAATCTAAAGCCATTTGAAACGCATCTTGATCATCGGTAGAAGGACGTAATTGTTTAATGACACAAAAAGGATTACCGGGTAATCCTAAATCCTGAGCTAAAAAAGTCGCCCCAAATCCTCCTTTACCTATTTTTTTTACCCCTCGGTAACGATCTTTTAAGACTAGATTATTACCACAGGCTTGGCAAAAGTCCATTTGAGGCGGATTTTCAGGATCGGGACAATTAGGAGAGAGGCAGTAACTTACAATCATTCATCTTCACACTTCTATTAATTTGGTGTTTCTGCTTTAATTCTTGAATATAGCATTGATTGTAACAGGTTTTGTTCTTTTCAAAAGATTATTTTAGTTAAATTTTATGATCTTAATTTCTCAGAATTTATCTAAATTTTAAGTTAAAAGTGGGCATTACTCACCTTAATATTGATTATTTTTGATCCTAGATTTTAATCGCTGATTCCATTTTTAATAATCTTTTAGCTTTATTTAAACGATTTTGATATAAAAGGGAATTTTTATTTTGTTCATCTAGTTGGGCGATAATATCATCTAAAATTAAAATTTGTGCATCCATTCGTTTACAGATTTCTTGAAATTTTAGAGATGTTTTTTTGATTTGTTCCATATCAGGAGTAAATTTTTCTGGTGTCATGGTAGATATTAAAATAATTTCTTTAGTTTTTCCACTTGATTAAGGGCATTTTGGTAATTATTTCTTTTATTCTGTTGTAAGTAAAGTTGTGCTGCTTGATTGAAGTCGGCGATCGCTTCTTGATAGTTTCCCACGTTACTCTTGGCAAGTCCACGATTGTAGTAGGCATTAGCATAGTCGGGTTTGAGTTTAATGGCTTGATTGCAATCTAAAATCGCTTCTTGGTTGTGTCCTAAATTAAACTTGGCTAAACTGCGATTGTTGTAAGCCTCAGCCTCTGGTTTGAGTTTAATGGCTTGATTGCAATCTAAGATCGCTTCTTGGTTATCTCCTAAATTAGACTTAGCTAAACCACGATTACTGTAGGCTTCAGCATAGTCATATTTGAGTTTAATGGCTTGATTGAAGTCTGATATAGCACCTTCGTTGTCTTTTAAGTTATACCTGGAAATTCCTCGATTGTTGTAGGTAATAGCATAGTTCGGTTGAATTTTAATCGCTTGATTATAGTCGGCGATCGCCCCTTGATAGTCTCCTGATTCGTCTTTGTTATAGCCAAGGTTAAACCATTCTTCAGCAGTCAATTGTACGGTTTTGGGATGTAACTCTTCTGGCTTAACTTGAGTAATTCCCCACTGTAGTCTATAAAAAGCCGTATCATCATCAATCTTTTCAAACTTAACCCAATTAAATTCTTGTAGGAAGACTAAATTATCAGGAATTTTATTAACCCCTTCCAACAAAACGGGAATAACAGGAATATCTCGTTTAACAAATTGACTCATAAGCGATCGCAGTTCTTGAACTTGCCATTTTCCTAATCCTATAGTGCCAATAATAACAGCTGCTGCTTTAATCTGAGGAATAGCTTTTTGAATTTCATCTTGAAATGACTTACCTGGTCGGATTTGTTCCTCATCTAGCCAAGGTTTTAATCCCTGTTCTCTAAGTTTTGTCGCAATAGTTCTAACATCGGCTTTATCCTCACTATTATGAGCCAAGAAAACATCGAATAATTGTAATTGTTCAGTCATTTGTCAATTTCTCCTTACTACTTTGCGATCACTTTTTTTAATTCAGTTTCTATGCTTCCCAGTTTATTAATTCAGTCTGTTTTTTACTCATAAAATTTGAATTTTTCTATGGCGATCGCCATAGAAAACATTATTATACCAGTTAAGCAGTAAGATGTAGATTCTGGCTATGAAAAGCGGCCAGTATGTTTTAAGAGAGATAATCCAAATTTTTTATTTTAATGGTTGTGTTTGATGTTATTAAACCTAAGCTAAATTTTAACTTAAAATAGAATGTATAAAATTAAAAAATTAATATAAAAAATTATGACAACCACAGCAGATGATGTATGGCAATTATTAGGTGAATTAGTAACAGCTCAAAAAGAAACAGAAAGACGTTTTCAAGAAACCGAGCGTATTTTCAAAGAACAATCTTTAGAAACCGATCGCCGTTTTCAAGAATCAGAACACCGTTTTCAAGAAACCGAGCGTATTCTCAAAGAGCAATCCTTAGAAACCGATCGCCGTTTTCAA
>CAZWLZ010000096.1:0-11247 GCA_964634505.1 uncultured bacterium
CTGTAAGGTTGTTGTCATTGTAATATAATTGCTATTTAGTTTTCTAGGTACGAATGAATTTGTTTTTTATGTATGAATATATTATTACTAATTTATTAATTTTTGTAAAGGTTTTTAAGGAAAAAATAACTTATAAATGATATTAGTTTTAATTATGTTTTTTTTATAGCTATTTTTGACTTGAATGATCTATTTATGCGTAGGTTGGGTTAAAAGAAATGCAACTTAGAGGCGATCGCCTTGTTTCACAAAAGATCGCCCCTAAACCTGATATATCTTTAGGGGATATTAAAAACGAAAACTTTATTTTGCCTTCTAAAGATTCTTATCTTAATCAGTTAATTAAAAAGATTTGCGAGGAAAAGGATGTTTTCTCCCTAATATTTTTAATTTAGAATCAACTAAGATGCAAATTATTCTCAGTTATATACAAAAATCTCAAAACCTTATTACTTTACTACCTGAAAATGCTCAAGATTTTCAATCAGAATACAGTAATTTAACTTTTAAATCAATCCAAGAGCCAGTTTCTTCTTTAAAATTATTAGTGCTTTGGTGTTATCCTTCTGAAAAGATAGAGCAAATTCTAAAAGAAAGTGAAACCTTAACACAATGAGTAGATAAAGCTAAAAAAAACTTTCCTCATATTATTAGTGCATAGCACGATACTAAAGCTAAAACAGCTTATACTAAGTCCGATTTACGAAAATGTATTTATAATTTGGGTGGTTTATTTTAGCCAAAGTGCTTAATAACGAAGAAATTAATAATAATTATATTTTTGATAATAGGATTTGGTATTAAGGGTAAATTTGAAGATAATCTTGAGGTTGCAAATAATTACCATCACACTTATCTTTAATTCGATACTCTAAAAGTTCAAAACGTGATTGTCTCCATTCATATCTAGCGAAAACTCCACAATCTCCTAAACCTCTAAATTTTGTGAAAATAGTTAAAATTTTAGTATTCAAATCAAAATCAGGAATACCACCAACATTAGAATTATTTTGAATAATTAAATCATTATTATTACTTTGAATAAATTCTTGAAAAGATAAAAGATCAATTTTCGGATTTAAAGAAGTTGACTGATAAAAAAAATATTGATAATTTCCTTGATACGCACCAAAAAAACAAAGAATTTCAACTAAATATTGTCCATTAGACAAAGGATAAACAGAAGAAGAATTTAAAGATAAAGACTGATCAAAATCGTTATTACACAAAGTCAATTCATCTTTTTTAAGATAAATTTCTTGAAGAATTTTTAATCTAACTTCTTTGCTTATCTCTGTAGTTTGTAGAGTAGGATCATTTTTTATTAATTGACAACCCGTAATTATTGAAAGCAAAACAATCAAGAAAAAAAACCTATAATCAAAAATCTTGAGGTGAATGTTAGGAACATTTTGCTCAATTAAATTAAAAGGCTTTAAAAAAATTGAAAACATTTTCTGTGATTAATCAGTATTTTTTGCAAGACGATGCCTTTTTAATAAATATTTAACAGTTTTGAGTAAATCCATATTATCAAAAGGTTTAATAACATAAGCATCCGCTCCTTGTCTTTTTCCCCAGTCAATGTCAAAATCTTCTTTTTTAGTTGAACAAATAATAATAGGAATAGTGGGAATTGCGTATTTATCTCTAATCCAACGACATAATTCATAACCATTCATCTCCGGCATGATTAAGTCAGTGATGACTAAATCAAATCTATGAGCTTTTAATTGGGCTTGTGCTTCAACCCCATTTTTAGCTTCTAATACGGTAATGTTATATTTTCTAAGAGCTTCACAAATTATTTCTCTAGGGGCGTGACTATCGTCAACTACAAGAATTCTAGTCATAATTTTAATAATACTAAATTGATAGTAAAAACTTGATTTTAAATAATTTTCTTTATAGATAAGTATAACTAAAAGTGTTTAAAAATTTACTTTTGAGTTAGGGAATATTTAAAAATAGCTTCTTGTTCACTTATTAATTTTAGGGTATTGTTTTTTTTTAATGAGTATAACTAAAAGTGTTTGAAAATTTGCTTTTGAGTTAAGCAAAAATTAGATGTATCACTATTTTTACTTATTAATTTTATGGCTTTATTTTGAGTGATTTTACCAATAATTTGAGCTTGATGTTTTAAATTTTTAATTAGTAAATTTGCTAAATCTAAAGACATAGAAAGTATTAATTCAAAATCTTCCCCCCCAAACAAAGTCCATTCTAATGTTTGTTGGGGTGAAGTAAATTTAATTATTTCTGCTGCACAATTAAGATTATCTTGCTGTATTTGAGCTCCTACTCCACTACTTTGACAAATTTGGATTATAGCGTCTGCTAATCCATCACTACTATCCATACCTGTTATTATTTCATTATTTTTATTGATCTGATCAAGAATTTTAATTACATCAAGGCGGGGGTTAGGTTGTTGATGGGCTAAAATTAATTTTTGTTTTGATTGTACATCAAGATTAATCCCTAATTCTGGATTTAATAACAATTCAAAACCTGCTTTTGATAAGCCATGAAAGCCTGTCATTACAATTACATCATCTGGTTTGGCTGTATTTCTTTTGATTATTCGATTAGGTTTGACTTGTCCTATGGCTGTAATACTTAAGGTTACTATTTGTGAACGACAGACATCACCGCCTAAAATGGGTGTGTTATATTTATCTAAACATTCTTTCATTCCTCGATATAATTCTGTTACCCAATTAACTTCTGTTTTTCTGGGTAGGGATAAGCCAACAGTAATACCTAAAGGGGTTGCACCCATAGCGGCTAAGTCTGATAAATTAGCGGTTGCTGCTCGCCATCCAACAGAAAAAGGGGGAGTTGTTTGATCGCCAAAATGGACATTTTCAACTAAAACATCAGTGGTAATAACTAATTGCTCTGAAGGCAAAGTATCAATAACGGCCGCATCATCTCCGATTATATTAGCCGGACAATATTGCTGTATTATTTTTAATAATCCTTGTTCGCCAATATCTTTAATTTGTAGTGTTTTTTTTGTCATTTAAAATAGAAAATCATGATTTATTGTTAATTTGATTAAATTTAAAATTAGGATTTATAATAAATAATTATGGTTATTTATTAATACAATAAAAGTCTAAATCAGTACAAATATAATCTAATTTTTGATCCCATTTATTGATAGGTAGTTGAGGTAAAAAGCAAAAATCAAAGACAATACCAATAGTAGGAATATTTTGATAAAGGGGAAGAGATAACATTCGATCATAATAACCACCACCATAACCTAAACGAAAACCGTGATAATCACAGGCGATCGCCGGTACAAGAATTAAATCCACTTTGGTTAAGTCAATTAAAGGATAACTTGACAAAGGTTCATCAATACCATAACAATTTTTTTGTAATATATCATCAGATTTTACCCTATGCCATTGAAGTAGAGAACTATCAGTTAAACAACGAGGAAAACCCCATTGATATTGACTACCAGAGAGAAAAAGTTGAGTTAAATCAGGCTCTTTTTTGGTACTAAAATAACTTAGAATGGTAGTAGAATTTTGCCATAACAAAGTTTGTTGTAAAAGTTGACAAATTTTAGTGCTTTTTTCAAGCCATACTTGAGTTGATAATGCTTGTCTTTGCTTTAATAATTCCAAACGGATTTTTTTCTTCTCAATTTGTAGAAATTTCATAAATTATTTATGATAGTAATTGATCAAACTATTTATTCATTATTGATTATAGACTGTTATAATTTAGGGCAATATTTATGGATAAAGCAATCTTAATTAAAAATTAAAATGTTTACAAAAAATAGAATTTCACCAAGACAAAATAAAAAAGTCTCCATCAGAAGGAAAGGAAATCAAATAAAAAATAGTAAGCAAACAAATATAGCTAAACCAAACACCGAATATTTAACTTTTCCCTTGTGGCTAAAAGCATTACTTTTGTTACATAATACCTCTTATCTAGTTTGTTTTGCCACTATAGCCATAATGTTAACTATCTATGGCATGACTGTTTCTGCTCCTCTAATTTGGACTAGTCAGTTTTACAAATTAAGAGAATTACAAAAAGATGAACGTCAAATGACATCTACTAATGAAACAGTCAAAGAAGAATTATTAATGCAATCAAAAAAAAATGATTTTGGTTTAACAAATCCTGATTTGTCAAAACCTCCCCTTATTTTGGATAATGTCAACGTAAAACCAATTGAATTAGAAAAAAATAGCCCCAAAAAACTTCTTCAACCACCTTCTTCTGTTAATCCGATTGCTTATTAATATTTGACAATAAATAATTAACAGTGTACAGTGAAAAGTTGATAAATCATTATACGCTCTTTACAATTTTTGCTTTGAATTATTGATTAATTTATACATTTTTATGAATCAAAATGCGCACAGACTTATCAAAAAGCCAAATTAAAGGAAAAAAAAAGTCTTCTTTTCAAACAAAACCAATTTCTCAAAATACTAATGTAAATTCAAGGTTAATTTTAGTTTGGTTGATACTTTTGATAAGTATGACGGGATTAACTTGGCGATTATTTCAATTACAAATAATTGAGGGCCAAAATTTAGAAAATAAAGCTCGTCAACAACAAATGACCAATTTCAATAGTTATATTCCTAGAAGATCAATTATTGATACTAATAATAATGTACTTGCTACAGATAAAATTAAATATGAACTTTATGCTCATCCCAGTTTACTTGGGGAAAATCAAACAGCTGTATCTCAAGAATTAGCAAATATTTTATTGAATAAAACTCAAGCACAAATTCTAGCGAGATTTAAAACTCAACCCACGGGGATTTTATTAGAAAAAGATTTAACGGAAGAACAAGCTGAACGCATCAAGGCTTTAAAATCGGACGGTTTAGAAGTAATTCAGCGTTATAGTCGTTTTTATCCTCAAAATGATTTAGTGGCTAGTGTGGTGGGTTATGTTGATATTTCCCATACTGGCCAAGCTGGTGTTGAATATAGCTATCAAAAATCTTTGGTTAGAGATTCTCTTCCTTTACGTGTAAAACGCTCGGGTAAGGGTACTATTATGCCTTCTAATTTGCCTCCAGAAGCCATTGAATTAGATGATTTACAGTTGAAATTAACCATTGATTTACCTTTACAAAGGGCTGTACAAGAATCTTTACATAAATATAGAACTAAGTTTAACTCTAAAAGAGGTGCGGTCATTGTGATGGATGTTAATGACGGTTCAATTTTAGCTTTAGCTACTGATCCTAGTTATGATCCTAATAATTATTCTGATTATAGCCTAGAATTATTCAAAAATTGGACTATTACCGATGCTTATGAGCCTGGTTCGACTTTTAAACCTATTAATGTGGCGATCGCCATTGATGCAGGAGTAATCAATGCGGATAGTTATATCCACGATGGTGGTAGCATGAGGATTGAAGGTTGGGATATTGCTAATTATACTAAAGAGGCTTATGGTTCAATTAGTATTACTACGGTTTTAGAAAAGTCTAGTAATATGGGTATGGTAGAAATCATCAAAAAATTAGATCGCTCTAAGTATTATGAAAAGTTACAAGACTTAGGTATTGGCAAAATAACTGGGGTTGATTTACCTTTTGAAGCCGCTGGTTATATTAAAGATAAAGATTTATTTACTGCTAGATTAATTGAACCAGCAGTGGCCTCTTTTGGTCAAGGTTTTTCTTTAACTCCTTTACAATTAGTTCAAATTCATGCGGCGATCGCCAACGGAGGAAAATTAGTCAAACCCCATGTGGTAGCAGGATTAGTTGATTCTCAGGGCAACTTACAGCCATCAGACTTAGAGATACCAAAACAAATTTTTTCTCCTTCTACTGCTAATAGTGTGGCAAAAATGATGGAATCTGTGGTAGCCAATGGTACGGGCAAACCTGCCAAAATTGAAGGTTATCGTATTGGTGGTAAAACTGGCACAGCTCAAAAAGCTAATCAAGGCGGTGGGGGTTATCTTGCTAATGCGAAAATAACCAGTTTTATCAGTATTTTCCCCATCAATAATCCTCGCTATGTTGTCTTAGCAATTATGGATGAGCCAAAGGGTTCAAATACTTTTGGTTCAACCGTTACAGCTCCTATCGTCAAGGAAGTATTACAGTCTTTAATTAGTCTTAAAGGTATTCCCCGAACTAATTAAGATAGGTAACTTTAATTTGATGATTAAAATTATAACCACGAAGTAAATTTCACCAATATTTTCTCAAAACATTATACAATAGGCTAAATGGGGACTATAGCAAGTACTATATCGACAAAAGACCACCAATAAATTTATAAATAGACTGTAATCTTTCCCGATTAAGGTGAAATTTTGTTACAATATTTTTTTAATAAAAAGTTCTGTTAATTAAAATTTAAAAAGGATATATGACGAAAAATGGTTACTTCAAATCCCGAACCTATAATGTTAGTCGATGGTTATAATATAATTGGTGCATGGACTTGGCTAAAACAAATCAGAGATAAAGATGGACTAGAGTTTGCTCGTAGTGCATTAGTGGAAACTATGATAAACTATACGGGTTATAAAGAAGTACAAGCAAAAGTTATATTTGATGCCCATTATCAACATACCCCCCGTTATGAAGAAAAACACAATGAAAAATTATTGATTTGTTATACAGCCTATGCAGAAACCGCAGACACCTATATAGAGAAGTTTTGTGCTTCTTTTGGGAGGCAAAATCCGCCCCCTCATCCTCGTTTGATTGTAGCCACATCTGATCGAGATCAACGTCAAACCGTTATAGGATATGGTGCTGAATGCTTATCAGCCCAAAAGTTTGCCAAAGAAATAGAAATGACTAAAGAAAAGGAAAAAAGAAATTATCGTCCTCGAAATCAATCGAAAGGACGTTTTTTATTTAATGCCTTAGATAGTAAAACTCAAAAAACCCTTTCTCAATGGCGTTACGAAATCAAATAAATACTATTAAAAAGCATGGATTTACTTCGCTCTCTTCCTATCGGTTTATACTTAGAAAAACCTTTTACCTGGTTACATCGATTAGATTCGAGAGTTAAATTAGCTTGGTTAATGAGTTTAATTCTTTCGCCATTGTCAGCTAATCATTCTTGGCGTTTATTTTTGGTAGTGTTTTTAATTATCTTAACTTGGGCTGCTTCTATTCCTTGGCGTGTCCAAAAAAGTCAAATGTTCTTATTATTAATTTTTTCTTTATTAATTTTTATTTTAACGGCGATCGCCCCTGACGGTTTAACCATTAATTATAATTCCCGATTACCTCATAGTGATTTACAATTACCCCAACCCTCAGATTATCAATATATAATATTAAAACTAGGCAAAATTACTATTACCAGAAGATCTTTAGATTTAGGACTAAAATTAAGTACTCTACTTTTCACCTTAATATATAGTAGTAATCTTTACTTATTAACTACTGCGCCCGAAGAAATTACCGCAGGAATTGAAAAATTATTATCTCCCTTAAAAAAATTCAATATCCCCATCACCGAAATAGTTTTAACCTTAACCCTTTCTTTGCGTTTTATACCCCTCGTTTTAGAAGAAATACAAAATTTGATTCGATCCGTACGAACAAGAGCCATTCAATGGAAAAAGTTAGGACTTAAAAACAGTTTGAAACTATGGTTAGTCGTGGCCGAAAGATTACTAGAAAATTTATTTTCTCGTGCTGAACAAATTTCTATGGCTATGGAAGTCAGAGGTTTTACCTCTCCGAATGAACACGAAGTTAGATGGCATAAAATTAAATTAAATAATCTTGATTATGTAATATTATTTGTTTTAATAATTTTTTGGGTTGTCCGAATTTTTATGAATTCTGTTTATTAAAATTTATTATTTCTAAGTAGCAGAATTACTTTAATTGATTAGAATAGATATTAGAAAAGAATTGTTACAATTTTATGAATAAAAATGATCAATATCCCTTCAATAATTTAGACCAATTTCAATCTAAATTAGATAATTTAGACAAATTTCAATTATCTTTATATCTTTTGCCAGTAGTGGGAATTATTCCTTCTTTAATCAGTTTATATTCTGAATATAGTAATGCTCAACAAAAAAAAGTTAGTAAAATTTCTACTAATTTATTTGTGATATGGATATTCTTTTATAGTATTTTATCCTTAGGTTCTTCCCTTAATAATATTGAAACAATTACTTTGAGATTATTATATCTAAATGCTTTATTAACTACAGGTTATTTTTTAAGTTGTTTAATTTTTACTTGGATTATTTGGCAGGGCAAAATTCCTAGTTTCTCTTTATTAAAACTGCCTCAAAAATCTAAAAGAAAAAAATAAATTTGACAAACTTTTTACACCTATAATTAGTAGTTTAGGTTAAACTAAATGTAGCCAAACTTTTGGAAATAACAATAAATAAGATTGTACAGGTTTCTACATTAGGTTACAAAGATATTTCATACTTTCAATCGAAACCATCGAACCAAACTGAAAACACCTAAAGAGATCGGTGCTAATCCTTCAAAAGTGAACCAAATTATTTCTTGTATTGGTAGTTTTGCTACTTTTGCTACTTCCCATATCGGAAACCCAAAGTAGTAATTTCGCAAACTTTCAATAAGGATAGTAGATAAACTAGCAACTAAAATCCAGCGATGGCGACTATGACTGATAAATGTTCCTACACAGGCAAGAATACCTGTACAAAGTGAGAGTACAAAAAGCCCGTAATAAAAGAACAAAGGGAAAAGAATCGCTATACTCATATTTTTAATGGTCAGTTTTTAAATGATTGATTCTTTTAATTAAGATTATTGGCGATCGCCACTTAGAGATAATAATATTTTAAATTGAAGGAGGCTCGATTAAACACTAAATAACTAATAATTGACTAAAATTGATTTAGGTTCAAGAATTTGATCATTATCTTCTAATAACATCAATAGATGAACTCTAACCGCTTCTTTAATTTCTTGAATTGCTGCCTCTTGACTATCTCCATGAGCCATAATTCCTCATTCTATACATTTAGCTAAATAAGCCTCATTTTCTGGTGAAAATTCTACTAAATAAGCATAATTTTTAAGATATTCATTAATATTAATCATTGCTTTTTCCTTCTTGAATTTCTTTTAGTTTAATTAATGCTAATCTAACTTGTTTAACCTGATAGGGTTTAGTTTTGCCGTCTTTTCTTTTTTGCAGATTAATTCTCGTTTCTCCTTGCCATGGTACTTTAAAAGGGTAATGACTTGCTCCTCTATTTCTTGATTCACCAAAAAAACTTTCAGTAATTATTATCAAACGAATAAATCTGATATTTTTATCATTTTCAAGTTCTTTAATAGCCTTATTCATATCCATTTTTAATAGCAATATTATTACAATAACTTAATTATATTTTTTTATTTAGGTAATAGAAATTGCAGTGCCTTGTTAGTCATTTATCTGAAACAAATTTCTAAATCTCTGTCGTTTGCTATGTCATCTATTGCTTTGTTTAGGATTTTTTTTAGTTGTTTGGCTGTTTTGTCTAACTCGTAAATTCCTGCTTTTTCATTGAAAGCATTGTCTTGCTCTAAAAATTTGTCTAAGGTAAAAGCGTCTGCTTGATAAACACTCACGGGGTTGTGGTAAAGTATTGCGATTTCGTCCTGTTTGGATTTTTCAAACTTTGGGAATGGTATAATGTCCCAATATTTTTGTGCTAAACTTCCACCATTACCACCAACAGCATAAAGGTCTATTAGTCCTTTACTTCTTAAATAGTCTAAGCAACATTTTACAAAAATTGCCTTGTTTACATTATGTTCTTCTTGCTGTATTGTAATGCCGTGAATATTTGTAATTACTCTGTCTTGTTCTTCAATTATCACAACTGAACGGCCTTTTTCAAATCCTTCTGCACCGAAAATTAAGTCACCTTTTTGTAGTGTTTTTAGTGCGTTTGGATTGCCCAAATACTCAACCTTATCAACAGTTCCATATTTTGAAAGAAACTTTGGAAGCATTAAAGTATAGAAGTTTTTATACTTCTGTTTGCTGTAAATACTGTCGCCAATGTTTGATACTTGAAGATTTTGGCCACGAGAAAGAGTAAAACCTAAGTCTTGAATATTCTGATAGCCATTTATATAGTTTTCAATTTGGAATACTACTTTTTTGAACTGCTCACGATACAAATTTGTGTCTAACCGCCCTACATTTTTAATTTCATTTATAGTCGGCAATTCAAACTTAAATTGATTGGGCTTTTGATTAGTCAAAAGTTCCGTTTCAATTAGTTGTAAAATACTTTTGTGGCGTTCTTTGATTTTAGCAACTTTGCTCAAATAAGCTTTTGTAAGAATAGTAATATACTTTAAGGCTTCACCGTTTTTTGGAATTGGTATCAGAATATGTTTCATTGCTTCTTTATCTAATCTCGGATACATTCCACGATTCTGAAATCCCAAAATCTGTTCAATAAAGAAATCTGTTCGCAATACCGAAAGCAAATATTCTTTTGTAATATTTTCACTTACGGAACGAATAACCAGAATTGCAGGTGAACAACAATGATTTTCTAGATTGTCATACACATAACCAATACCACCTCGATATGTCCGTACTGTTGAAATAAGAATATCGCCTTGCTTTATTTCTTTGGGATTCTCAGAAGGCAAATTAATCCCAAAATGCTTGGTGTGGTTTACAGAACCATTTGTTACATCAATATCACCTATTTCTGAATAGTGATATTCATTTTTTATATTAAATGTTATCTTTTTCTTGCTTTCCGTACAAAGTTCTTCAAGCGATAAGTAATTAATAGTTTCGCTTGGCAAGAAACGAGAATATTTTGAAGGTGCTAAACAATAACCATTTTGCTCATATTCTTTAAGGCTAATTTGTTTAGGCACTTTTATATACTTGTAATTGTCCATATTACTTATCCTTGATAAAAATATCTTGCAATTGTTTTTCTTGGTTCAAACACCACTTTTTAAAGTCATCAATGGTTTCAATAAATTCTTCATCAAGCAAAACTTTACCATCTTGGTCAATTTCAATTTCAAAGTTCTCATAGTTGATTTTATAGTTAGGCGAGAAGAATTTTACTCGCTTGCTGGTCTTTACTTCATAACCAATTCTTTGAATGTCTTTTGCGAAAATTTGGTAGTTCTGTTCTTTTAGTTTTGCCAATTCTTTTTCATTAGGTTTGTATGCAACAATGACAGAAGTATTAACACCTGTTTCTGCAAACACATTGGCTGGCAGGTC
>CAZWLZ010000097.1:0-11225 GCA_964634505.1 uncultured bacterium
GTTATATCAACTGCATCAACAGTTAGATAAGTTGGTTATGAAGGCTTATAATTTTAAGGAAAATGAAGATTTATTGACCCAAATTTTAAACTTAAATTTTTAATATTAGATCAAGGTCAAATTCAATTGGTTCAACCTATTTTGTCATTATTTGAACAAGAATCTTTCCTAGAAAATTATGATTTACCTTTAGATTGGTAAAGAAAATATTTGACTTGAGCTTTTTTCTGTAGTGTCGAATTAGGTTATAGTGTCATGGTTGGTAAAAAATAAATAGCTCTAATTATCTATTATTTGATGAATATTATACTGTTAGATGTAAGACAAACAATTCTTATTGCTATTTTAGTCTTATACATCGGGAAGTATTTGACTAAAAAAATAACGTTTTTACAAAATTTTAATATTCCCGATGCGGTTTCTGGTGGAGTTTTAGCTTCATTATTTTTTGGTATTTTATATGCTATTTTTCAATTACAGGTGGAGTTTCGTCTCAATATTCGTGATGCGTTATTAATTATCTTTTTTACGACGATCGGACTTTCTTCTAAGTTAAAAACGTTGTTAAAAGGGGGAAAACCTTTATTAATCCTTTTGGGTGTGGCAGTCAGTTTCCTCTTTCTGCAAAATTTAACGGGGGTGGCAGTTGCTTCGATTATAGGTTTAGATAAGCGTATCGGGTTGATTTCTGGTTCGGTTTCACTTAGTGGTGGACATGGTACAACGATCGCCTGGTCACCCATTTTTCGAGAAACTTATGGCATTGAGAATGCTTTAGAAATTGGTATCGCTAGCGCTACTTTTGGCTTGGTTTTAGGGGGATTAATAGGAGGGCCTGTAGCACAATGGTTGATTGTAAAAAATAAGCTGAAAATGAATAATTCTCAGGAAAATTTGACCGTAGGCATCAAACTGGAACAAAAAAAACTGAAAATCGATTACAATACGATGTTATATAGTTTGTTCGTTCTTGGTATTACTATTGGCTTTGGATTACAAATCAATTATGTAGTATCTTTGATGGGGGTGAAGTTGCCTGATTTTGTGGCTTGTTTATTGGCTGGAATTATCCTTACGAATACTATACCTTTGATTTTCAAAAAATTACCTTGGCCTACGGATACCCCTTCTTTAGCTTTAATTGCTGATGTGAGTTTAGGTTTATTTTTGGCAATGTCATTGATGAGTTTACAACTTTGGACATTGGCAGGAGTGGGAGGTTCGATCGTAATTTTACTATTAGCTCAATTTTTGTTAAGTATTATTTACACTACCTTTCTTGTCTTCCCCATTATGGGTAAAGATTATAATGCCGCCGTCATTGCTTCTGGCTATTTGGGGTTAAGTTTAGGTGCAACTCCCACTGCGATCGCCAATATGACAGCCGTAACTGAAAAATTTGGGGCATCTTCTCAAGCTTTTATCATTGTGCCTTTAGTGGGGGCATTTTTTATTGATCTTGTTAACGCTTTTGTGATTCAGCGATTTTTGAATTTATTAAGTTAAGATAATATCTTGATCAATTTTATGTTCATAGTTGATAAAATCTGTAATTCCCCATCGGTATTTAATTAAAGAAATTTTTACCATTGGCGATCGCCAATGAATAGAAAAACAAACATTCTGCCTATTATGATCAGTTAATTAGTAATTAAATCAGATCAGATCAAAATTATCCTAAGATTAAAGAGTGTAAAACAAATTTAATCAAAATTATGGCTGATCAATTAATTAAAGCAACGGCTGCTAATAATGGGATAAGAGTAGTAGGCGTTATCACCACTCGCACTACAGAGGTTGCCAGAAAAAAACATAAATTATCTTATGTAGCAACTGCCGCTTTGGGAAGAACAATGGCTTCAGGATTATTATTAGCCTCTAGTATGAAAAAAGAAGGCTCACGTATTAATATTAAAATTAAAGGCAATGGCCCTATTAAGGGTATATTCGTCGATGCCGGATTAGATGGCACAGTTAGAGGTTATGTAGGTAATCCAGCCCTGGAATTGCCTCCTAATGCTATGGGTAAGTTAGATGTAGGTAGAGCTGTTGGGAATGAAGGTTATGTTTATGTAGTCAGGGATTTGGGCTATGGTTATCCTTATTCAAGTACAGTTGAGTTAGTTTCGGGCGAAATTGGTGAGGATATAGCAAATTACTTATATGTTTCCGAACAAACAGCTTCAGCTTTATTAGTGGGCGTGTTTGTCGATAAAACAGGGGTTGTAGCTTCAGGGGGAATTTTATTACAAGTGCTACCAAAAGCAGCTAATGATGAAAGTTTATTAACTTTATTGGAATCTCGGATGAAAAAATTAAGTAGTTTTACATCTTTATTAAGAGAAGGCAAAAATTTGAATGACATTTTTCAAGACTTATTAGGAGATTTAGATTTAGTTATTTTTCCAGATGTGCAAATAGTTAGATTTAAGTGTAAATGTTCTTTGAATAGGGTTTTAGGTGCATTTAAAACCTTAGGAGTGGAGGAATTGCAAGATATGATTGTTAAAGATGGAGGTGCAGAGGCGATTTGTGAATTTTGTCGAGAAATTTATCAAGCGAGTATCAATGATTTATCAAAGTTAATTGAAGATTTAGAAAGGAATAAAAAATAAAAAAATAATGAAAAAACAGAGTAATTATTAATAAGTAATTCATGCTCACGAAATATAGCATATAATATCGTTTAATCTATTAATTACTTAATTTTTTTGTTTAAGTTAAAGCGGTTATGAATATAAAAAAAAGTTTTGTTCACCTAAAATTATTAAGTACCATTGTATCTATTTTTTTATTAAGTAGTGGCTGTAAAAGTGAAGTAAAACAAGCAACACAACCCCCTGCTTTAGCTGTAAAAGTAGAGAGAATATCTTCGACTAGCTTAATTAATAGCCAACAATATGTTGGCATCTTAGAAGCTGTTAATCGAGTACAATTAGCCCCTAAGACTAATGGTAGAATTATTAAAATTGATGTAGCAGAAGGAGATACGGTTACTCAAGGGGCAACTATAGCAGTTTTAGAGCCTACTCAACAAGAAGAACAAGTTTTTGCAGCTGAATCTCAGGTGGAAGCAAGAATTGCCAGTCTTCAAGGTGCTAACGCCGAGTTGAGACAAAGACAATCTGAGAGAGATAGTAATAAGGCAGAAATTGCTAGATTACAAGCAGATTTGAGTAGAAATATTGCCCAGCTACGAGGCTCAGAAGCTGACTTAAAAAGAGCGGAAGCTGATTATAAATTAGCTCAAGTTAATCATGAAAGATCAAAATCTTTAGTCAAAGACGGTGTACTTCCTAAACAGGATTTAGATAATAAAACTAGAGATTTACAAGCGAGTTTAGCTGCTAAGGAATCTCAAAAAAAAGCTACCGATGCTTTTTTAGCTAATGTTAAATCTTCACAAGAAGCGGTAAACATTGCCGTTTTAAATGTGAAGACAGCAGAAGAAAGAATTAAGCAGGCGATCGCCAATGTAAAACAAGCTGAAGCCTTAGTAAATGAAGCCAGAGGACAAAAAGGTTCAACGCAACAAGATTTAAAATTTAATATTATTCAAGCCCCTATTAACGGTATTGTAGGAGATTTTAATCAAAAAAAATTAGGTGATTTTGTCAATATTGGAGAAGTTTTAACTACTATTACTAATAATGAAGAATTAAATCTAAATATTAATATTCCTACAGAAAATTTATCTCGTTTACGTCTAGGTATTCCCTGTGAAATTGTTAATTCTGATGGTAGTGCTGGTGCTAGGGGTGTAATTAGTTATATTGCACCTTTGATTAATCAGCAAAATCAATCCGTTTTAGTCAAAATGACTTTTCAAAATGATGGCACCTTAAAAGATGAACAATATGTGAAAGTTAGAGTTATTTGGGATACCCAACCCGGCTTTTTAGTGCCAACTACCGCAGTATCTAGTTTAGGAGGGCAAAAATTTGTATTTGTAGCAAAATCTGGAGAATCTAATGCTTTAGTGGCTAGACAAGTGCCTATTAAAGTTGGCACTATTCAAGGGCAAAGTTATCAAGTTATGTCTGGTTTACAAGCTGGAGATGAAATTATCGTTTCTCGTATTTTAGATTTACAAAATAATCTTCCTATCAGAATTGAAAATGAGCAAAGCGGTAAGACAAATTAGTAATAAAGTCTGTATTAATAATTACCAATTACCAATTACCAATTACCAATTACCAATTACCAATTATCTATTCATTATAAAAAATGTCTTTATCAACTCAATTTATTAAAAAACCTGTATTAACAACGGTTTGCACCATTTTGATTTTATTGGTAGGGGTGATTTGTATGGCATTACTACCCCTGGATAAGTTGCCTCAAATTGCCCCCAAACAAATTACTGTAACTGCTAATTATGTGGGTGCTGATGCTAAAACAGCAGCAGATAACGTTACTAATGTTTTAGAAAGGGCTATTAATGGTACAGAAAATGTCAAATGGATTAACTCTAATACCGCTAACACAGGCCAAACTACTATTAACGTTAGTTTTCCGGTAGAAGTTGATACTAATACAGCTCAAGTTTTAGTTCAAAATAGGGTAGCTCAAGCAGAAGCAAATTTACCTGTAGTTGTTAATCAGTCAGGTGTTACCACAGATAAACAATCTCCTAGTGTAACTCTGGTTTATACTTTTTATTCAGAAAAAGATAAAGATGGTAATTATATATATGATCCCATTTTTCTTTATAATTACGTTGATCGCTACATTTGGAATGAATTAGGAAGAATTCAAGGAGTAGGAAAATTAGCGGCTTTTGGCTCATCTACTTATGCTATGAGGATTTGGGTTGATCCTAATAAGTTGGCGGCTAGGGGTTTAACGGCTTCTGATGTGGTTAATGTTATTAATGAACAAAATTTTGAAGTGGGTGCAGGTGCGTTAGGTGGCTCTCCAAATCCTGCTGATCAACAATTTGAAATTCCTCTTAAAGTTCAAGGGCGTTTCACTACCACCGAAGAAGCTGAAGATATAGTAGTTAAGGTTTCTGATAATGGTAGTTTAATCAAAATTAGAGATATTGGGAGGGCTGAATTAGGGATTGAGAATTATAATACCGTTGCTATTTTAGACGGGGAAGCACCTTCGATCGGTTTAGTTATTTATCAATTACCAGGTACTAATGCCCTTCAAACTGCTACTTTAATCAAAGAGAGAATGGATGTTTTACGCAAATCTTTTCCCCCGGGATATAAAGATGTAATCGTTCAAGATAATACTTTATTCATTAATGCGGCTTTAAAAGATTTAGTTATTACTTTGCTTCAGGCGATCGCCCTTGTAGTATTAGTAATTTTCGTATTTTTACAAGATTGGCGTACTACTTTAATTCCAGCAGTAGCCATACCAGTTGCTTTAATAGGTTCGATGATTGCTTTAAAAGCCTTAGGATTTACCCTTAATCAATTAACCTTATTTGCTTGTGTATTAGCCACTGGGTTAGTAGTGGATGATGGGATTGTAATCGTTGAGGCGGTAACGAATAAAATGACAGACGGCTCAAAACCAGTTCGAGCGGCGATCGATGCTATGGATGAATTATTTGGGGCAACTATTGCTACTTCGGTAGTATTAATGGCAGTATTTATACCCGTTTCTTTCTTCCCAGGTACAACAGGTATCGTTTATAAACAATTTGCTTTAACGATTGCTTTTGCCATTCTTTTTTCTACCTTCAACGCCTTAACTTTTTCGCCGAGTATGTCTGGAGTATTATTAAAAAAACCAGAGAAAACTAGAGGATTTTTAGGTCTATTTTTTGCGATATTTAATCGTAGTTTTGAATCACTTAAACAAGGTTATCGTCGTGTTATCGAATTTTTTACCAAACTGAAAATCTTAGTAATGATCATTTTTATTGGTGGATTAGTAGCCACTGGTTGGATGTATCAAGCCATACCCCAAGGATTTGTACCAGAAGAAGATCAAGGTTATTTTTTCTCCATTATTGAAGCACAGGCGGGGGTTTCTTTGAATTATACTCATGATATTACTAAACAAGCTATGAAAGAAATAATGGCAGTGCCAGAAGTGGAACACGCTATGGGTATTACGGGGTTTTCTTTTGATGGTGCAAGTAGTAATAAAGCTCTGTTCTTTATTAAACTTAAACCTTGGGATCAAAGAGAAGGAGCTGACAAATCAGTTTTTGGCATCACTAGACAATTAAATAGAACTTTTCGTCAAAAAATACCTAACGCTCGTGTATTCGCCGCTAATGCTCCTGCTGTTGATGGTTTAGGCAGTTTTGGTGGCTCTGAAATTTATATTCAAGATAGAGAATTGAGAGGGATGGCCGCCTTAATTGATAATACTCGTAGAGTAATGGCAGCAGCAAATAAACGTCCTGAAATTGGTCAAGCATTTACTACTTTTACTTTTGATACCCCTGTTTTGACGGCTGATATAAATAGGGAAAAAGCTAAAGCTCAAAATGTAGATATAGATCAAATTTTACGCACTTTACAAGTATATTTAGGGGCTAGTTATGTCAATCAATATGTCTATGAAGGGCGATTATATCGAGTTTTTGCTCAAGCTGAAGGAGATTTTAGATCAAATCCTCAAGATATTGATAAATTATATGTCCGTAGTCGTGATAATGAAATGGTGCAATTAAGTAATTTATTACAAATAAAAAGTGATAGTTACCCCCCCATTGTGACAAATTATAATGTTTATCCTGCGATTAAAATTAATGTAGCACCTGCCCCCGGTTATAGTTCTGGGCAACTAATTCAGGCTATGGAGGAGGTTACCGCCCAAACTTTACAACCAGGTTTTAGTTCTGAATGGACTAATACAGCGGCAGAGGAAAAATCATCAGCTGGAGCAGCACCGATCGTATTTGGGTTAGGTTTTGTAATGGTATTTTTAGTATTAGCTGCTCAATATGAGAGTTATATTGATCCTACTATTATTATGTTAACTGTACCTTTAGCTATTTTAGGGGCGTTGGGGGGCATTTGGTTAAGGGCGACTTTTATTCAGGGTAGTGATAGTATTTGGCCTATTTTGAATAATAATATTTATGTTCAAGTAGGTTTAGTTATGTTGATTGGGATGTCTAGTAAAAATGCCATTTTAATTGTAGAGTTTGCTAACCAAGCCCGTCAAACTGGTATGAGTATTACCCAAGCTGCTATTCATGCGGCTGTTGAACGTTTTCGCCCGATTTTAATGACGGCTTTATCTACTTTATTTGGGTTTTTACCTTTATTAGTGGCTAGTGGTGCGGGTAGTGTCAGTCGTTGGTCATTAGGGACGGCAGTTTTTGGGGGTATGATTGTGGCAACGGTATTAAGTTTGTTATTTGTGCCTAATCTTTATATCGTAATTAAAACTTTAGAAAAGAATTTTATTGGGGAAAAAAAATTACCCCCTGATAATCCTGATGATGATTCCATGATAACTAATAATCTTAATACTTTTGATGATGATGATCATCCTGTTTTGATCAGAGAATAAAAATTTAACTATTCACTATTACTATTTACTATGTTCAAAAATTGGTCTTTTGATGATTGGATGAATCATATTTTATTTATTTTTACAGTTTTGTTATTGATTTATTCTTTCTTTTTTATCTGATTTTTTCAGGGATAACCATAAACCATATAGTTAAAACAATAGACACTTGTGTTAAAACAAAAAGACTATAGAGACAAGGGGTTTAAACCCCTTGTTTAAAGTTCTAATAGTTATGGCGATCGCTAATAAGACAAGTTAAGAAAAAATTTACAACTAGAAAAATATTTTGATCTCATTTTTGATCTAAACTCAACTTTAACCAATAGTTAATAAAAAAATGACCGATTTAATTACTCTATTTGCAGCCGCAGCCATTGGAGGTTTACTAGCTGCCATATTAAACCAACCTATTATTTTAGGTTATTTATTGGCTGGAATTATTGTAGGCCCTTTTGAATTAGGTTTTATCCATGATTACGAACAGATAGAAACTGTTGCCGAATTAGGCGTTACCTTTTTACTTTTTACCATCGGGGTTGAGTTTTCTTTTGCTGAACTTAATAAGGTTAAAAATATTAGCATTGGGGGAGGAGGACTTCAAATTGCTTTAACTATTGGCTTAACTGCTTTAATTTCGGTAACTGTAGGTTGGGTAACATCTATTCCCCAAGGTGTCTTTTTAGGAGAGTTGCTTTCTCTTTCTTCCACCGCCGTAGTACTTAAAGCCTTAATGGAATCCAACGAAACTTCAACTTCTCAAGGTCAAGTAATGTTAGGTATTCTGATTATACAGGATTTGGCTTTAGGGCTAATGTTAGCTGTAATACCTGCTTTAAATCAGCCAAGTGATGTAATTATCATGGCGATCGCCATAGCGTTACTAAAATTAGTGTTATTTGCCATAGGTGCGGTTATAGTAGGCAAATGGTTAATACCGCCGTTACTGAAATTATTAGCAAAAACCGAAAGTAAAGAACTATTTTTATTAGGAATAGTGGCCTTATGTCTAGGCATAGCCTTATTAACAGGCACTATTGGATTATCCACTGAAATGGGAGCTTTTGTAGCTGGATTAATGATTTCTGAAGTGGAGTATTCAGATCAAACTCTTGATTATGTTGAACCCCTACGAGATATTTGTGGAGCTGCTTTTTTCGTATCTATTGGTATTTTAATTGACCCAATTTTTCTGTGGAAAAATCTACCCTTAATTTTAGGATTGGTTTCTTTCGTATTTGTGGGAAAATTCTTAATTATTACACCTCTGGTAGTACTATTTCACTATCCCCTCAAAACGGCTATTATCGCTGGGTTAGGATTAGCTCAAATTGGAGAATTTTCTTTTGTTTTGGCTGAAAAAGGTACTCATTTTGATTTAATTTCAGAAGACCTTTATATGTTAGTTTTAGGCACAACGGCTATGACTTTAATTGTTACGCCGTTTGTTTTTCGATTTTTACCTATTCTCTTGTCTAAAGCTGAATCTATACCCCTGTTGGAAACTTGGTTAACCAAATTTGATGCTCCGATCTCCATCCTATCAGAAAAGTTATCCTTTGAAGATCATGTAATTGTTTGTGGCTATGGAAAAGTCGGAAAAAATGTCGTTAAATTATTGGTTAATCAAGGTCATAAAGTGTTAGTTATTGAGCAATCAGAAGAAAAAGTAAAAAAACTACGAGACAAAAAAATTCCCTATTTATATGGCAATGCTTCTAGTTTGTTGCTATTAGAAAAAGCGGAAGTGGGGGCTGCCAAAGGAATGGCGATCGCCTTACCTGATCCCATGAGTGCTAGGTTATGTCTCAAAAGAGCATTACAACTCAATCCGTCTTTGGATATGGTAGTTCAAGCTAATGACGTAGAAGATATGGAAATGCTCTATCAACTAGGGGCAAAAGAAGTTATACAACCCCAATTTGAAGCCAGTTTAGAACTAGCTAGTCATTTATTTAGAGTTTTAGGATTATCAAAAACTAGCATTGAAGCAGACATCCAAAAAATCAGAGAATCTCAATATCTAACCTTGCAACCCGAACGTTCTAGCGAAAAAATATCCAAAGAATTAGCAGAAGCAGTAAGTAGTTTCAATAATAAATGGTACACATTATCAAATAATTGTACTCTAGTAGGGATGTCCATTCAAAAAGCCCATGTTCGCAGTTTAACAGGAGTAAGTATTATCGAAATTAAACGTTTAAGTGGTGAAATAATTCGTTATCCTGATGTTTATACGATTATGGAAAAAGGAGATAAATTATTAATTGTCGGCACTCAAAATGACTTTGAAGCGTTTGATTATCTTGCTACTCACGAGGTTATTTTACCTAATGAGGGAGATTCTTGTCTGTGGGTATCTATTCCTCAAAATAGCAATTTTGCGGGAAAAAAATTGGCGGAAATCAACTTACAAGAACGTTTTGGCACAGTTATTCAAGGAATAAGACGACAAAGAAATTATATCCGTTTTCCTGATCTAAAAACCAGTATTCAAGCTGGAGATAATTTGTTGCTATTTGGACAGTTAGATTTGCTTAATAATATAAATCAATTTGTGACACAAAAGGAGGCAAGTTAATTAACTTATATTAATGAATGGGATGTTAAGGTGTTGAGGAATGGGTAATAGGGAATAGGGGAAGAAAATATAAGAATTGGCTATTAGTTTTAACTATAAATCTACGTTTTTTCCAGTTTTGAAGTAATTTTATAACTTATTAATCACTAAATTTATTAATTTAAGCAAAAACCTTCTTAAAAAACTTTTTTATAATCAATAATTTTCAGTAATAATTAAATTTAAAAAAAATGTTTAATTCTTTTGAGTTATCAGGAGTAGGGCTTCATTCAGGCAAAGTTACTCACGTCAAAATTTCTCCTGCTATTAAAGGGGAAGGAATTTTTTTTATTCGAGTTGATTTACCAAATAAACCAATTATTAAGGCTGATATTGATCAAATTTTAACTACTAATTTATCTACCGAATTAGGTCAAAATAATGCCACTGTTAGAACGGTAGAACATCTTTTAGCCGCTTTAAATGGTTGTGGTATAACGGATGCTTCTATCGAAATTGATGGGCTAGAAGTACCTTTATTAGATGGCTCAGCTAAGTTATGGGTTGAGGCCATTCAGGCTTCTTTATTTTCTAAATCTGAATTTTCTGACGTTATTAGAGAAGAAATTATTGAGCCTATTTTTGTCAGAGAAAATGATGCTTTTGTCGGTGTTTTACCTTCACCTTATCTTTGTTTTACCTATGGGATTGATTTTCCTTATAGTTGTATTGGCAATCAATGGTATCATTGGAATCCTCTTCAAAAAGATTTTTATTTGGCGATCGCTAATGCTAGAACTTTTGGTTTTGAAGATCAAATTGAACAATTAAAATCTATGGGTTTAATTCAAGGGGGAAATTTAGAAAATGCCCTAGTTTGCAATAAAGATGGTTGGGTAAATCCTCCCTTAAGATTTGAAAACGAACCAGTACGTCATAAAATGTTAGATTTAATAGGAGATTTAAGTTTATTAGGTATAATTCCTCAAGGTCATTTTATGGCCTATAAAGCTAGTCATAATCTTCATACTCAATTAGCAAAAAAAATCAGGAATAATTACCGCACAAGACAAAACCAACCTTGAACTTTAGTTCAAGGCTAAAAGCTAAAGTCTGTCTTAGCTAACTATAGCAATCGCCAAGATGATTAGGACGTTAACAAGGGGTTTAAACC
>CAZWLZ010000098.1:0-11119 GCA_964634505.1 uncultured bacterium
AGAAATGGTTCCTTGGAATGGTTGTAAAGCAGCTCAAATAGCCTCCTCTCCCCGTACGGAAGATTGTGTAGGTTGTAAACGTTGTGAAACGGCTTGTCCTACTGATTTCTTAAGTATTCGTGTTTACCTTGGTGCGGAAACAACTCGTAGTATGGGATTAGGATACTAATAATATAAACGGATTACAATCAGTTTTAACCGTTGTCTCTAAATATTTAGAGGCAACATTTTTTATTTTGTTTTATGCTAAAAAATCTTGATCTAGTAAAAATTTGATGGCGATCGCCAATATACTTAGGGTGTTAACAAGAGATTTAAACCCCTTGCCTAAAAGATTGAAATTTCTGAATTAATTCAGTCTGTGAAGTTATCTAAAATAGATTAATAATTATAAAGTAATCAAAGATAGCCAAAAGTGAAAACTTAGATAAATTAAGACTTTGAGGTTATTATTTTATATCAAACTCAGGGTATATCAATGAAAAATACGGTAGTTAGACAGAAAACTGCTATATTACCACTAACTATCAAATTTTATATTCATAGGAGGTATGTTTCTTTGAAATCTCAGACACAAAAACAAATAATTTTAGGTAGCTTTGCTATTTTGACCGTTCTGGGGGGAGTAATCATTAGTGAGCAAGGAAAAGCGCAACAAGAAACTAAAAAAGGCGAAGTAGTAGATATGCTTGCTGCTAAAACAGTTGAGAAGTTTTCTAGTATGTCTTGTCCACAATTAGCTGCTTCCCTTACTCCTCAAGCACAAGCCACTGAAGCGAAAGATCCAAAAAAAGCACAGATACAGGCTAAGTTTTTAGCAGCTTTAAAAGCCGATCCAGACCTAAAAACTCGCTTTTTTAATCAAGTTTCCACACCAATTGTGACCAAAATGTTTGACTGTGGTATGATTCCAAAACAATAAATAATCCTAAAGTTAAGCACGATAATATATATTCGTGCCTATTACTTCTACTTGCTTTAATTGAAACCAACATTTTAAAAAGTATCAGGACTGATTACAAGATTTGCCCTTTGGAATGATGATGTCTCGCAAACACGCAAAGACGAAGAGACTAAGAAGAAAGAGAAAGGAAATTTTTGTTTTCATCTCGAACTTTAGCAATGCCGAATAATCAATATTAGCTAAAAATAAAATCAATAAATTTCGATAGAGACAATATCAATTTCTTTACCTTGTATAATCTCATAGCTTAATTGATGACAAATAGGACATTCAAAAAACCATTCATCGGGTTGGAATTCTTTTTGACAATGATGACAACTACAAATTACAGGTAATAATTGTATTTTTAAAATAGCATTCTTAGCAATTGTATCTTTTTTGATCACATCAAAAGCAAATTCTAAAGCCTCACACACAACCCCAGAAATTTTACCTATATTGATTGTAATTTGCTTAATTTCGCTCTCTTTTTCTTGAATTGCATCAATAGCAATAGTTAAAATTTCTTGAATAATTCCAATTTCGTGCATTTTGGTAGTAGATTTTGGGGTGTTAAGTTGTGGGATTTTTCTTTATTTTATCGTGTAACTTATGGATTTTCATTGATCATTTTTTGAATAATAATTAAACTTTCCTTAACTCCTTGTTGTGCAAAATCTGATAAATTTTCCCCTAAATCAAGATTATGAATAGGAATCGTAATTAAATAACTTTTAGGTGACTTTTGATAAATTAATTCAGTTAAATAGATTAAATACTCAGGATTACAATAATGGCCATGAGAATCTTTATTATTAATGTTTAATCTTGGTAAAGAAATAAAATTAACTAACCCATTAGAATTGAGACAAGCATCAACAAAAATAACAGTGGTAAAATTTTTGATAACTTCCACTAATTCAGGAGTTAATTGATGTTGATAAATACAACAGACTTCCGACAAATTCAATTTTTCTACTTGTTGTGCTACAATTTGCCCTACGGCATCATCACTACATAACGTATTACCATAACCAATAATTAAAAAAATACCTTCTTTTTTCTTCATTGTATCTATACTGTAAAGGGCTTTAAAATAACGATAATTGAAGTATAATAGAACCAGTAAAGTAGAGATATTACAATATTCAATGTGCTACAAATTAGATTTACACCAAAGTGAAAAAAAGAAACTAAAACAGAAAAGAGCTTACTGCTTAAAAAGATAAAAACCATAGAAGAAATTAGTTTACTATAATAAAAGAGACAACTTTATTTTTAACTAATGTCTTTAGATACTATTTACGGAAATATACAAGGATTAAAAGCTAATCAAATTAGACAACTTAAAAAATTTTATAACGAAAGATTAACTGGCGATCGTCTAACGACCGTAGAATTTGCTGAAAAAATGGCAGCCCTAAGTACAGAAATGAATGAGGAAGTCTGTGTTTATATTAATAGAAGAGGGCAAATAATTAGAGTAGGTATAGGTTCTCCCCGTCAAACGCAAATTCCGCCTCTGGAGTTGCCCCGTTACGGTGCCGAGAGATTAAGCGGTATTCGTTGCATTGCTACCAGCTTAGAATTAGATAAACCCAAAGAAGCTAATTTAATCGCCATGATGCGTCAAAGATTAGATGCTTTAATTATGTTAACTCTTACTAAACAAGGAGTTAAACGTAAGGGAGGAGGAGCAAGTGGTTATGTAAAAGATGTTTATTTATCTCATTTAGTGCCAGTCATTGGTCAAAATTTTGAGGATACCAGTAAATATTGGCATATATCTGAACCTTTGAGTTTAGATGAAATTAGTCAACAGGATTTTTTTGAATTAGTTGATAGTTTAGAGACTGAATTTAGTAGAGAATTTGTAGCACAAGAAGTAACTGGTAAAAATGATCGAGTTTTGATCATTGGTTTGATGACACAAAAGAAAAATCCTCAAGAATTTTTAGACGGATTAACAGAATTAAAAAGATTAGTAGATACAGCAGGGGGCGAAGTCATTACCACTATTGAACAAAAACGCACTCAACCCCATCCTCAAACAGTAATAGGATCGGGAAAAGTAGAAGAAATTGCCTTACAAGTGCAAAGTTTGGGTATCAATTTAGTAGTATTTGATCGAGATTTATCCCCGTCTCAGGTGCGTAATTTAGAAACTCAATTTGCCGTCAGAGTAATTGATCGCACTGAATTAATTTTAGATATTTTTGCCCAACGAGCGCAATCAGGAGCTGGGAAATTACAAGTAGAATTAGCACAATTAGAGTATATGTTACCTCGTTTAAGTGGTAGGGGTTTAGCTATGTCCAGATTAGGGGGAGGAATTGGCACAAGGGGACCAGGTGAAACAAAATTAGAAACGGAAAGACGTAGTATTGAAAAAAGAATTACCAGATTACAAAGAGAAGTTAACGAGTTACAAGCTCATCGTTCACGATTACGAAAACAAAGACAACATCAAGAAATTCCAACGATCGCCATAGTGGGCTATACTAACGCTGGAAAATCAACTTTGGTTAACGCTTTAACTAATTCTAATGTCTATACAGCCGATCAACTTTTTGCTACCCTTGATCCTACTACTAGACGTTTAAAGATTATTGATTCTGAACTTAATCAAAGTAAAACGCTACTTTTAACTGATACTGTCGGATTTATTCATGAATTGCCCCCAGCGTTAGTTGATTCTTTTCGAGCAACTTTAGAAGAAGTATCAGAAGCGGATATTATGCTTCATTTAGTTGATTTATCTCATAATGCTTGGGAAAGTCAAATAAAATCGGTAAAAAAAATATTGTCTGATATGCCTTTATTACCAGAATCTGTTTTGTTAGTTTTTAATAAAATTGATCAAGCAGAAAGTGAAAATTTAGAAATGGCGAAGGAAAATTTTCCCCATGCTCTTTTTGTTTCTGCTAGTGAAAAATTAGGATTTGAAACTTTACGCCGTAAATTATTTGATTTGGCACAATAGTTTTTTTTAACATTAGATATAGTGAAAATGGCTTAATTCTTGTCACTTAGATTGAAGCATTCAAGTCAACAAAACATTTATTAGTATTAGGTTTAATCTCAACTTCAGATGATCACGTATAAATAAAAAACTGTGTCCATAGATTATCAGCGGTGATTTTATGATAATGATTACTTTGTAGGTTTAATTATACCAATGGCCATAACTGTTATGATCATTAAAACAAGAGGTTTCAACCTTTTGTTTATTTAGTCTTATTTTGCTATAAATTTGATTGTGTGAGAATTGAAAAAAAAATTAAAAGAAATTAATAAATGATCATAAAAAATTAAGCTAAACTCAAGGAAAGTTTCATCATAAACAAAATTAGGTTTAATCATGGCCAAAAGCAAAACGATATACGTTTGTAGTAGTTGTGCTTCAGAATCTTCTCAATGGTTTGGAAAGTGTCCTAGTTGTGCTGTCTATGGCACTTTAGAAGAACAAGTTATTAATCCTAGTAATACCAATGGTTTGGGGAGGGTAGGATGGCAATCGAAATCTGCTCAAGTGATTTCTGCTCATATTGCTGCTAAACCTAGATTTTCTTTGCTTTTTTCAGAAATTACCAATGAAGAACAACCTCGTTTTAATTCTGGTTATGAGGAGTTGGATCGAGTTTTGGGGGGTGGAATTGTCCCTGGTTCTTTGGTATTAATAGGGGGAGACCCCGGTATTGGTAAATCAACTCTTTTATTACAAACGGCAAATCAATTGGCATTAAGGCTTCCTCGTACCTTATATGTATCTGCTGAAGAATCGGGACAACAAATTAAGTTGAGGGCTTCTCGTTTAGGGGTGGGAGTTAGCAAGAATTTTACGGATCAAGAGTCTCAAGAGATAAATATTACTAATGTTGATCAAAAAAAGAAGGATGTTAAACAGCAAGAATCTGTCCATGATGAGCCTCAATTATATGTGATGGCAGAAACTGATTTAGAAGAGATTTTACGAGAATTAGAGTCTCTTAGACCTCAAGTAGCTGTAATTGATAGTATTCAAACTCTTCATTTTGCTTCTTTAAATTCTGCACCTGGTTCGGTTTCTCAGGTAAGGGAGTGTACTTCGGCTTTGATGCAAGTGGCTAAACGAGAAAATATTACTCTTTTTATCGTCGGTCATGTGACGAAGGAAGGGGCGATCGCCGGTCCTCGTGTTTTAGAACATTTAGTTGATACGGTGCTTTATTTTGAAGGGGATAGATATGCTTCTCATCGTTTATTACGTTCTGTAAAAAATCGTTTTGGTGCGACCCATGAAATCGGTATTTTTGAAATGGTGGATAGTGGTTTACAAGAAGTTTCTAATCCTTCAGAATTATTTTTAAGTAGTCGTGATGAAATGGCTACAGGTACGGCTACTATTGTGGCTTGTGAGGGTACTCGTCCTATTTTAGTTGAGTTACAAGCCTTAGTTAGTCCTACGAGCTACACTTCCCCCCGACGTTCTACGACTGGTGTTGATTATAATCGTTTACAACAAATTTTAGCGGTTTTAGAAAAAAGGGTGGGCATTCCTTTATCTAAATTAGATGTTTATGTCTCGTCGGTGGGCGGTTTGGCTGTAGAAGAACCAGCAGCAGATTTGGGTATGGCGATCGCCATTGTGGCTAGTTTTCGAGATCGTATTGTTGACCCTCGTACAGTTTTAATTGGCGAGGTAGGTTTAGGGGGACAAGTTCGTTTAGTGGCTCAAATGGAATTACGCCTCAAAGAGGCTGCTAAATTAGGTTTTAAAAAGGCGATCGTCCCTAAAGGGCAAACTTTTAGTGAAGATTTAGGTCTCGAAATAATGACTGTTGCTAAAGTTCTCGATGCGATCGTTCTTGCTATGCCTCCTGAACAAAATAGTAGTGATGAGTTAGAAGAATCAATAACTGATGTTAATCAAGAATAAATGGGGTGTTCGAGTTGGGGTGTTCGGGGGTTTTTGTTAAGTTGATGGCTTTTTCCTAAAGTTCCGTTTTGGAAATTTTGAAGTAATTTTATAACTTTTAATAACTAAATCCATTAATTTAAGCCAATACCTTCTTTTAAAACCTAACACCAAATACCTAATCCCTAAAACCTTCTTTTTAAAAGCAGACTAAATTAGTCGGGTATTGTTGACAATAAAATTAAGCAATGTTAGACTTTAAAAAAGTTGATAGAAATTTGAGAGAGAGAGAAAAAATGACCCAAGCAACCATCACCAAAACCAAATCAGCACCCACTTTCACTAAATTAGTTTCTAAAGAAGGTGGCATAGAATACCCTTTAAAAGCAATTCATATCTGTGAAGAGACTTTCGCCCCCTTAGAAGTAGCTTACGATTATGACGAAATTCGTCGTCAAGTAAGCCGTGAAAGCATTGCAGCCGGTCCAAATTCAATTTGGCGTTATAAAGCATTTTTACCTGTGGAAACTGATGATCCCATTGATGTGGGTACGGGCATGACACCCTTAGTTAAATCTAATCGTCTAGCCCGTCGCTTGGGTTTAAAAAATCTCTATATCAAAAATGATGCCGTCAATATGCCTACTCTTAGCTTTAAAGATAGAGTAGTTTCTGTGGCCTTAACTCGTGCTAGAGAATTAGGTTTTACTACGGTTTCCTGTGCTAGTACTGGTAATTTAGCTAACTCTACGGCGGCGATCGCCGCTTATGCTGGATTAGATTGTTGTGTCTTTATTCCTTCAGATTTAGAAGCAGGAAAAATATTAGGTACATTAATTTACAATCCTACGGTAATGGCAGTTAAAGGCAACTATGATCAAGTAAATCGTTTATGTTGCGAAGTAGGCAATAGTTATGGTTGGGGATTTGTAAATATTAATTTACGTCCTTATTATTCAGAAGGTTCAAAAACTCTTGGTTTTGAAGTAGCCGAACAATTGGGTTGGAAATTACCAGATCACATCGTAGCACCTTTAGCATCAGGTTCACTTTATACTAAAATTTATAAAGGATTTCAAGAATTTGTCAAAGTTGGTTTAGTAGAAGATAAACCCGTTCGTTTTAGTGGAGCTCAAGCTGAAGGATGTTCGCCTATTAGTACAGCATTCAAAGAAGGACGTGATTTTGTTTCTCCTGTTAAACCCAATACCATCGCCAAATCCATCGCCATCGGAAACCCAGCAGATGGTGTCTATGCTTTAGAAATAGCTCGTAAAACTGGAGGCAATATTGAATCAGTAAATGATGCTGAAATTATTGAAGGAATGAAACTTTTAGCAGAAACAGAAGGTATTTTTACCGAAACTGCTGGAGGCACTACCATTGCCGTATTAAAAAAATTAGTAGAAGCAGGTAAAATTGATCCTGAAGAAACTACTGTAGTTTATATTACTGGTAACGGTTTAAAAACTCAGGAAGCCGTGCAAGGTTATATCGGTGAACCTTTTGTCATTGAACCAAAATTAGATAGTTTTGAACGAGCTTTAGAACGCTCTCGCACTTTAGAACGTCTTGAATGGCAACAAGTTTTAGTTTAATTTACAAGAAAAATTAAATTATTAATCAATCTTATTTGATTTTAGAAAAGCCTTGTAATGATATTTTAATGTCACATCTTTAATACAAGGTTTTCACTCTATTTTTTCAAGCACAAAATTTAAAAATTACATTATGACTATTAAAGTATTGATTCCCACTGCCTTACAAAAATTTACTAAAGAAAAATCCACCATTGAATGCGATGCAAAGGATATTAATGAGTTAATTAACGCTTTAGACGTTGATTGTCCTGGTATTAAGGCTCGTCTATGTGATGAAACAGGCGCACCTCGTCGTTTTCTTAATTTTTACGTTAATGAAGAAGATATTCGTTTTTTAGAAAATGCTCAAACTCCTTTAAAAGATGGCGATGAAGTTAGTATTGTACCAGCCGTTGCTGGAGGTTAATCAAAGGTTAGGGTGTTAGGCTATTAGGGTATTAGGCGGTTTTCTTCTCGTCTGATTTTAAGTAAGAATAAAAAATCTTGAGATAATCAAAAATTGATTGTAAATTATAAAAACTTATTATTTATTCCTCATTACTTCTTAGTTTATCCAAACCATAAATTTTAGAATGAAACAGCCCAGCCTTACTAAGGAAGAAACAAGAAAAAGAAGGAATTTATGAAAACATTAATTCGATTAAAAATAGAAAAATTTAGCGAACATAATCAGGAATATTTTGTCGCTACTAGCGATGATTTAGAAGGTTTAGTTGCAGAAGGAAAAACCATTGAAGAAGTAATTGAAATTGCTCAAGATGTGGCTAAAATTTTATTAGAATTAGAACAAGAAAGCACTAATCAAAAAGCAATTAAAGATATTCCCTATGTATTTGAATATCCTTTGTTTATGGAGATGTAATGGGTGGATTATCGGGCTTTTATTATCAAAAAGTTACACAAAAATTAAATAAGTAAGGTAACTGTTTCAACATTATATTACCTTTTTTGAAAATGTCAAATCAAGTTTATGCTTGTGATTATTTAGTCCATTTCCATGATACAGATGCGGCAGGAGTTGTCTATTTTGCAAATGTTTTAAGAATTTGTCATCAAGCCTACGAAAACTCTCTCTTTCAGGCTGGTTTTGATTTAAAGTCTTTTTTTCAAAATGATTCTTTTGCTTTACCTATTATTCATGCTGAAGTGGATTTTTTTTGTCCCCTTTTTTGTGGCGATCAATTATCTATCAATTTAATTCCTCACATTGTCACCAGTAAAATTTTTCAAATTGACTATGAAATAATTAAAAACTCTTCTATCTCAGTAAAAGCTCAAACTAAACACATGGCGATCGCTATCAATACTAGAAAAAGTCAAGATTTACCTATGGAAATTTTAGAATGGATTAATCCCAAGTAAAAATTAATTAACTAAAATTACCACAAAGTAACAATTATGAGATAATTTAAAATAGTGATTTTATAAAGAATAGAATATGCGTTTATCTCAAATGTTATGGGTTACATTGCGTGAAAACCCAGCAGAGGCTGAAATTCCTAGTCATAAATTATTATTACGAGCAGGTTATATTCGCCGTATTGGTAGTGGTGTTTATGCCTATCTTCCTCTTTTATGGCGTGTTTTACAAAAAATTTCCCTAATTGTACGAGAAGAAATGAACGCAACAGGGGCGCAAGAATGTCTATTACCTCAAATTCAACCTGCCGAATTGTGGCAGGAGTCAGGGCGTTGGGATACCTACACCAAAGCTGAAGGCATTATGTTTTCTTTAGTTGATAGACACCAAAGAGAATTGGGATTGGGGCCTACTCACGAAGAAGTTATAACGACGATCGCCAGAGATATGATCAAATCCTATCGTCAATTACCTCTACATTTATATCAAATGCAAACTAAATTTAGAGACGAAATTCGCCCTCGTTTTGGTTTAATGCGTGGTAGAGAATTTATTATGAAGGATGGTTATTCTTTTCATAGTAGTGTGGAAAGTTTAAAGGAAACCTATCAAGCGATGGATACGGTTTATCGTAATATTTTAACTCGTTGTGGCTTGAGTTTTAGGGCGGTAGAAGCAGATTCAGGGGCGATCGGTGGTTCAGGCTCACAAGAATTTATGGTTTTAGCAGATGCTGGAGAAGATGATATTTTATATACTGATGATGGCAAATATGCTGCCAATGTAGAAAAAGCTGTTTCTTTACCTGCTGATTTAATCGCTTCTCCTTTTCTTAATTTTGAAAAAAAATCTACTCCCCAAATCAATACTATCGATAAATTAACCGAATTTTTAAATTGTTCACCTACTAATATTGTTAAAAATATTTTATATCAAGCTGTTTATGATTCACAAAAAACAGTATTAATTTTAGTGAATATTAGAGGGGATCAAGAAGTTAATGAAGTTAAATTACAAAATGAATTAGTTAAATTAGCTGCTAATTATAATGCTAAAACAATTCTTAGTTTAACTATACCTGATCAAAATGAGCAGCAAAAATGGGCAACCAAACCTCTTCCCATTGGTTATATTTCACCCGATTTAAGTGATGATTATATTATTAAATCAAATGAAATTGAAAGTAGTTTTATCCGTTTTGCAGACAAGACAGTAACAGATTTAGTTAATTTTGTTACAGGAGCAAATGAAATTGACTATCATTTTATTGGTGCTAATTGGAATCAACAATTTACTTTACCTAACTTGATCGTGGATATTCGTAAAGCCCAAGTTGGCGATCGCTCAATCCATGATTCAACTCAAGTATTACAAACAGCAAGAGGTATTGAAGTCGGTCATATTTTTCAACTTGGCACAAAATATTCTCAAGCCATGAATGCTACTTATACCAATGAATTAGGCAAAGAAGAACCTTTAATTATGGGTTGCTATGGTTTAGGAGTATCTCGTTTAGCCCAAGCTGCCGTTGAACAATCTCACGATCAAGACGGTATTATTTGGAATGTGGCGATCGCCCCTTATCATGCTATAGTAATCATTCCTAATATTAGCGATAGTGAACAAGTAAGAGTAGCTGAACAACTTTATAACCAATTAAATCAAGCTGGAATTGAAACAGTTTTAGATGATCGAGATGAACGAGCAGGAGTAAAATTTAAAGATGCTGATTTAATAGGCATTCCTTATCGTATTGTTACTGGGCGATCGTTAAAAGAGGGTAAAGTTGAAGTGGTTAAAAGGGCAACTAAAGAAGCCCAAGATTTATTAATAGAAGACGTTGTCATCACTTTACAAGATTGGTTAAAAAATTAATTTTTGATTTAATTCAGTAAGAAGGTTTTAGGTTTTAGGTTATGGAAAAAGGCAAATTTATGAATAATATTTCTATTGATCAATTAGAACAAAAAATTGAGGGTGGTGAAGAAATGATTGATACTTATTTTGATCAGAAACAACTAAAATAGGGTTTGTTTTAGGATTTGGATTTTGGCGATCGCCTTTTCTTTTCTGGTTTTAATAATGGTTTGTTTAAATTTTCGTATAAATTAAATAAAAATTCAATGCGGTTTAATTCATTTATAAAAGGTTGATTTCTGTAGCATAAATCTACCGATTTGTCAAGGTTTTGATGGGCTTTTATTAAATCTGGGGGCATGGTTAAAGGATCATATAAATCAGCTAAACTAGCTCCTTGATCCCCATCTTGTCCCCCTCCTATGTAGGAGGGGTTAGGGGTGGTAGAATCAAGATTAACC
>CAZWLZ010000099.1:0-11046 GCA_964634505.1 uncultured bacterium
TTTTGTTTTACAATCGTGTTAATATCTTCATCATACTCTAATTAAGCAACGCCAAGTAGGAATTCCTAAACTTGATAATTTAGAACAGTTTTTATATGAATTTCATCAAGGATTAAAATCTTTAAATATTCAAAGTATTCAACCTTTAGCAAAATCAGATTATAAACCTCAACAACCCATTGATGATCAAGAAGTGGTGGATAAAAAGAGTGAATTATGGAAGGAGGTAAGAAACCATTTGGATAATGAATTATTAGACATCAAAGGCGATGCTAAAATTATTGGGAACAAAATACCTTTTATTGTCGGTTTAAAATCTTTGCTTCATGTTTTGGGCAAAAGATGGGCAGATTCTTATAAAATTTAATAATAAAGTTGATTTTTCATTCTTTCTCAAAATAAGTATTTTTTAGTTTTACTAGTGAAATGTCGTTTGTTGTGCGTGACAGGCTATTTGTATTTTATTAGATGACAGGCTAGAAGCCCATCCCACAGGTTGTAAAGTATTTAAAACTTATTATGCAGTCCATCTTTGTCTTCTATCTTTTTGCAAACAACTTTCAATCTTCAATTTTAATTGCTCTAATTTGCTAATGCCTGAAAATACTTACAAAATTAAACTTTCGGCTTAATTTTTAATAATGCACTATCAATTAAATTAATTCCTTCTTCTACACTGCTAATATGAGAACATTGATCTCGTAACTCTCCAGCACCAATAAAACCTTTACAATACCAAGCCAGATGCTTACGAGCTTGAAAAATACCTTTTTGTCCTTTGTATTCCCATAGACCAATTAAATGCTCTTTAGCACAGTCTAAACGCTTTGTTAAGGTAGGGAAAATAGGAATTTCACCATTTTTGAGGTAAAAATCGATTTCACCCACTAAAAACGGATAACCTAACGTCCCACGAGAACACATAACCCCGTCAGCGTTAGTAATTTCAAGACAACGAATAGCATCTTCTACGGAAAAAATATCCCCATTAGCGATAACGGGAATAGTCAATTTTTCTTTTACTTGGGCAATAATATCCCATCTTGCCTTACCAGTATAACCTTGATCACGAGTACGTCCATGAACAGTTATCATACTTGCTCCTACATCTTCCATTCTTTGAGCAAATTCAACTACATTAATTTCCTCATCATTCCAACCAAGACGAGTTTTGACAGTTACGGGGACATTTACAGCCTGTTTTACTTCTTTAACAATGGCTTCAGCAATTTCTGGTTGACGTAATAAACGTGAACCTCCTCCCTTTTTGGTAATTTTATTTACAGGGCATCCCATATTAATATCAATGGTTTTTGCCCCTTCTTTGAGAGCTTTTTCCGCAGCTTGAGCCATAAAATCTGGACGACAGTCAAATAGTTGAATACTAATAGGTTGTTCGTTAGGATCGATTTCCATTAACTTAGGAAGTTGTTTAAGATGGTTAATTTCAGTAGCATTTACCATCTCTGTATAAGTCATAGAATGAGGTGCATAACGTCTGACTAAACGACGAAAAACTAAATCAGTTACGCCTGATAAAGGGGATTGTAAAACTCTACTATTAACCATTACATTGCCAATCATTAATGGTGTCGCAAATCTCGATCGCCAAGTAGGAGATAAATTGATCATAATTTAGGTAATAAGAATATTAAATATAGCAAAGAATAGGTTACTTAGAATAATTCGATCTCCATTAAAAAGCGGAGAAAAAAGGATAGTTTTTATTTAAGATGGTTGGTTTCTAATTGTAAAATAAGGTAAAAATTAGTGATCTTCTTCTAAAATGTAACAATGAAAATAAATAATCATGATACATCCAAACATAAAAAAAGTCTCATAGAATGGATACCCGGTATTTCAACATTTCAACACTATAATTATAGTTGGCTACCACAGGATATTAAAGCTAGTTTAGCGGTTGTTGCTGTACTTATACCCATTGCGATCGCCTATGCCGATTTAGCAGGATTACCTCCAGTAAATGGCTTATATGCCAGTATTTTACCCTTAATAGCTTACGCTTTTTTGGGGTCATCTCGCCAGTTAATTGTTGGCACTGATGCGGCTACTTGTTCTTTAATCGCCACTGTTTTAGCACCCATGGCACAAGGAGATGGTGAGCGATATATTTATTTATCAATGGTTTTGGCTATATTTGCAGGAATCGCTTGTATTATCGGTGGTATTGCAAAGTTAGGATTTTTAACTAATTTTTTATCTCGCCCCATTTTAATGGGTTATTTGAATGGTATTGCCCTTAGTATTATCGTTGGACAATTGGGTAAATTATTTGGTTTTTCCTTAGAATCAAAAGGCTTTTTTCGATTACTTTGGGAATTTGTCTCTAAATTAGGGCAAACTCACAGTTTAACTTTGCTCATGGGTGTCGGCATTCTTATCTTACTACAATTACTTAAACCTTTCGGCACTAAAGTACCATCTACTTTAATCGCTGTAATTTTGGCGATCGCCATTAGTAGCTTTTTTGGTTTAGAAAGTAAAGGGGTTGATGTAGTAGGAAATGTTCCAGCAGGTATTCCTTCTTTTAAAATCCCTCAAATACAAGAAACAGACATTATGCCTCTGATTTTAGGGGGAGTGGGTATTGCCTTTATTGGCTTTAATAGTACGATGGTGGCCGCCGAAGCTTTTGCCATGAAAAACCGTTATCAAATTGACTCCAATCAAGAATTAATTGCTCTAGGAATAGCAAATATTACTGCTGGTATCTCTCAAGGATTCGCTATCAGTGGCACCGCATCTCGCACCGCAGCCAATGATGCCGCACAAGGGAAAACTCAGTTAGTGAGCATTATTTCTGCCATTTTAACTATTCTCGTACTATTATTTTTAACCAAACCCTTAGCCTATCTTCCTATTAGTGTTTTAGCCGCTTTATTAATTAATGCAGTTTTAGGATTATTAGATATTAAGTCATTGAAACAACTTTATGGTATTAGTAAATCCGAATGGCTTTTATCTATTTTGACTTCTCTAGGAGTGATGAGTATTGGCGTTTTACAAGGTGTTTTGGTGGCCATCATTCTTGCCATAGTTCAATTATTACAAAGGGCTTCCTATCCTAATGATGCTATTTTAGGGAAAATAGAAAATAAAGAAGGCTTCCATAATATTGCCACCAGTAATGAAGCCCAAACTATAGCTGGATTAGTAATCTATCGTTTTGAAGCTGGTTTATTATTTTTCAATGCTAATTTTTTTAAAACAAGAGTATTAAGTATCGTTAATGATAATTCTCAGCAAATCAAATGGTTTTTATTAGATGCTGAATCTATTTCCATGATTGATACCACTGCTGTTAGTAAATTAGAAGAAGTGTGGGAAGAATTAAACAAAAAAAATATCACTTTTGTGGTTGCTAGATGTCATACATCTTTATACACTATGTTGAAAAAAACTGGTTTGTCCAAAATGATTGGTGAAGATAAATTTTATCCTACTATGGGTTCTGCTGTTAAAGCATTTCAAGCAAAATAAATATTGGCGATCGCCTTTCGACAAGCAAGAAAACAAGTTGAGAGGAAGAAAACACACTAATCTTCTTAAAGAGAACCCAAGTGAAGTTTAATTGTATTGTAATTTATTTTAATAGCAGATTCAATTTAATTACAGTATAATATAACAAAACAATTTTAGTTGAAATATCAAAAACAATGGAACAACTAGCATTTTTCAAAAAATTCCTCTTATCAAATGCAAAAACATGGCTAACAAATAAACTAACTCGTCTTGGTGTCATATTTTTGGGTGCTTTTTTAAGCATTTTTTGGTTATATTCCTCTCCGATAGTGGCTAATTCATCAGCAAATATTCAATTTGTTTCACCAAGTTGGATAGAAGAAAATATCAAAGATGCTAATCTGAAAATTTTGGATGTGCGCATCAATCCCTTAGAATATATTGACGGACATATTCCCAAAGCCGTTAACATTGCTGATAATAATTTTAGGGGACCTAATGGTTTTCTACCTGTTCAATATTGGGATGGAGAAAAAATAGTACAACTTTTTGCTCAAGCAGGAATTAGTAATGATGACAAGATAGCCGTTTATTCCGATGGCACTAATGTTTTAGGTGCAACTATGGTAGCCTATTTGTTGGAACGTTCAGGAGCTAAGGATATTGCCGTTGTAGATGGCGGTTATAAAGGCTATAAAGATGGGAATAAATCTGTTACAAAAGAATTTCCTCGTTACAATGTCGGCAAATTTACCCTTAAAGATAATTCTTCTATTAGAATCAGTTTAAAAGAATTAGAACCCTTAATAGGCAAATCGGATGTTGTTATCATTGATCCCAGACCAGCAGATCTTTTTGAAGGAAAAACGAATCTTTGGGTTAGAAATGGTCATATTCCAGGTGCAAAAAATATTCCTTGGCTGACTTTCACAGAAGCGAATAATGCGGATGAAGCCTTGAAAAATCCTCATAAATTAAAATCTCTGGACGATATTAAACAAATTTTGGCCAGTCGCAATATAAAACCCACAGACAATATTATTGTTTCTTGTAGTACTGGAAGAGAAGCCACATTACAGTATATTGTCTTAAAACATTTACTTGGTTATCCCAATGTCAGAATTTATGAAGGTTCATGGACAGAGTATAGCACAACAGATCTTCCTGTAGAAACTGGACCAGAAAAAACCACTTAAAACAAGATTTTGAGTAAAATTAATTTTAATAGGGCATCTCCAAGAATTAAAGGTAATATCAATTCTTATAAACAGATAATCAATTAAAGGCATTTCCATTCTGCTATCGGCTATCTAAATTGGGCCGATGGCGATGTTTTAAGCCTAAGCCATAAATGAGCCGATTTGGCATTAAACTATCTTAGTTTAATCTCGTTCACAATCAACTAATGATTTGTTTTAAACGGTTAGTTTCTAACTCTAAAATACGGCGAGAAAATTCTTGATCTTTTTCTAAAATATCATCGAAAGTATCAATGGCGATCGCCAAAATTTTAGTAGGAGTGATTTTAGCAATAATTTTTCCAGCTTGTTTGCCATGAGATAAAACTTCTAATTCATCAAGAATTTGTCCGGGTAATAAATTAGAAATAATGGGCTTATCATTTTCTCGTGGTAAAAGAATTTCTACTCTTCCTTCTATTAGTAATAATAATTCACGGCAAGTATCACCTTCATCAGAAATAATCTCATTCTCTTGATAATTTTTAAAATAAGATAACTCTGCTAATTCAATTAAAGTATTACTATGAATACCTTGAAAAAAGTCAGCATTTCCTAAATAAATTATTTTCTCTAAAGTCTTTAATTCAGAAATATTGATATGATTAGATTTGAGCAAAATTTGAGCTGTTTCTTTCACCAAAAAATGAGCTTTAGGCTTGGTAAATTGTTGAGCTTCTTTTTGAGCTATTTCTAAATTAATTTGAGATAAAATATAAAGACTAATAGCCTGAGTAATGGGATTTGATTCTGATAATAAAGATTGTAAATGACCAATAATTGTAACCTCATCAATATCTAAAGCACAACTAGGAATTATCTGATTAGGTTGCTTTAATAAATTAATAATAGGGGGTTGTAAACGAGAATACCAAATTGAAGTTTGATTTTCTAAAACTTCTTGCAATACAGTGGGAGAAAGATTAGCCAATTTTTGAGCAATTTCTTGAGAAATCTTTAAATCTTCGCTTTTTTCAATAATTTCTAATAATCCCCTCACTAAAAGACTTTTTTTCTGTTTTACCGTTTCTCTTAATAAGACTAAAGTCTCTCCTTGAGGAAGAAAACGAGGTTGATTAAGGGCGTGATAACGTTCGATTAACTGTTCTAACTGTGATAAGATATGGTTTGAACGAGCAATAATTCCTGATTCTGGTTGTAAACCTTGTAAAATTTCTTCTTCATCTTGGTAGGTAATAGAATATTCTTGGCGAAGTTTGCGTATATCTTGAGAATTATTCTGTAAAAGTTCGTCAAGGGAAGCCTTTTGTTGTAGAGAAAGCATTCTTTCTAAGGCTTTGCGATAACCTGTTAAACGTACGGAATTTTCAAGAGAATGTAGTTTAGAAGGATCAAATAAAGAGGGATCTTGTACTCCTAATTCTGTTAAAATTGTACGGTGTTCATCGTCAGTAATATTTAATTCTGATCGTAATTGTTGCAAAACTTCTAAACTGCTAACAGTGTTAACATAGCCTTCCTCTAAAGATTCTTTTAAAACTCCCTTATAAACTTCTTGACGTTTATCTTTAGTAAAACCGGGTAAAACTTTTGCTAAGACATAAACTTCATCAGTGTTCAAATTTTCGAGAGATTTTCCTTCTAAAAAACGACCAATATTTAAACCTAATTTAGTTAATTGTTTTCTCAGACGAGTGGCTAAACTTTCTTTAGAGTAAATTTCGGGACTTCTTCCCCATGTCTGATATACCCAAATTGAACTTAAGAAAACTAAAATAAAATCCCAGATATATTGAACTTTGATCGGTAATAAACTTAACCATGATCTACCTGCAAAAATAAAGAAAAAGTCAAAAATTATAAAGGTTAAGATCGTAAATATTCGATGTCTAATTAATTCTGCTGAAATAAGATTTTGATATTTACCTTGATAAAAATTTTCAATTTTCGTACCTAAAAAATAACTCATAAAAGTAAACATTCCCAAAGTTAGGGGTACAGCCATAATTTTAGGGATATTAATTGGTGTATTAAATATATAAAATCCGGGATTCAAAAGAGTATTTAATTGATTTTTTTCATAAGCCCAAATACCTGAAAAATAATAATCCCAATTACCTGCATATAAATAATAATAAACAAAATAACCGATCACTAAACCAAAATAACCATAATATAATATTTGGCGATCGCCATGATTAATATTATCCCAATAACTTCTTTCCGAATCAATATCAATACAGGGGCTTTGACAGGCAACACAGGCACTTTTTTCTTGATTATCTTCAATAATTCGACACATGGATTGAGTAATTTTATCATCGCCAATGTGAGCTTTACTGGTAAATAATCCATGAGGTTCGGCATAAATTTTTTGCACAGGAGACATCGGGCAAAAATAGTTACACCAAGACTTACCGCCGTAAAAATAACCGATAGAAATAGCACAAAGAATGGTAAACAATAGCCATATAGCCAAAGCCAATCTATCGGCATTTACAAATAGTATGCGAGAGCATAAACCGATAAAAAACCAGCTCATTTGTACATATAGATAATTACGACCTAACCATGAATCTTTATCAACTCTAGGTATTTCAAAACGAATTGAACCATTAGCACTAACTCGCTTAATTTTTCTTTGCCAACCTAACGATCTAGGAATTTGTGAAAGGAAAGATAAAGGGCAAATTCTCCGCCATAATTCATGACCAAATATAAGGAGAATAAAGATAGAACTAGGAACAACAATTCCCCAAAAAATAGGAGCCCCTAAATAATAGGCATTTTTTTCAAGACAATTGCCTTGAACTGGAATACAAGTATCTAAATCAACTCTTAAGGGACTAGCTAAGTTATCAGGGGAAGTTACCAGAAGAGAAAAGGGATCATAAAATAAAGATAAAATGAGAATAAGCCACGCAATGGTTAATATCCAACGTACAGAGTGCATGGTTTTTTCTGCAGTCTGATTAAACATAAAAAAATCCTTAATTTTAAATATAAAAAATAATGCTTAAATATAATTATTTTGGCTTTTTTGCCTTAGAAACTAAATATTATTCATTGTCATTCCCCTTAATGCCTTCAGAAGGGGAATTTGATCAATTTTAGGCCACATCATCATGGGCAAAACGATTATAAAGGAAATCTAAGGCATAATTACGGAGATCGTAATATTGAGGATCTTCCATAATACGTTCTCGGTCACGAGGACGAGGAAAGGGAATATTTAAAATTTCACCGATGGTAGCCGAAGGGCCATTAGTCATCATAATTAGGCGATCGGCTAAAAATAAGGCTTCGTCTATATCATGGGTAATCATCAATACATTACAACGATATTCATTCCAAATTTCAAGTAATTCTTCTTGTAATTCTTCTTTAGTAATGGGGTCTAATGCTCCGAAAGGTTCATCTAAAATGAGTACTTCGGGGCGTATTGCTAATGCTCTGGCGATCGAAGTACGTTGTTTCATGCCTCCAGAAATTTGAGGCGGTTTTTTCTCGGCAGCTTCCGTTAAACCAACTAAGGCTAAATGTTCTCTTACAATAGCTCTTTTTTCAGCTTCTTTTTTGTCAGGATAAACCGAATCGATTGCTAGATATACATTTTCAAAGACTGTTAACCAAGGTAAAAGAGCGTAATTTTGAAATACTACCATGCGATCAGGACCTGGTTTAGTAATAGGTTTACCTTTTAAATTAACTGTTCCAGAAGAGGGTTGTGCGAACCCAGACACCATGTTTAAAAGAGTGGATTTACCGCATCCTGAGTGACCGATTACGCAGATAAATTCTCCTTTATTAATATTCAAATTTACATCTTGTAAAACTGTATAAGTCCCTGTAGGAGTGGGATAAACTTTCGATACGTTTTCGATAGTTAAAAATGATTCTTGAGATAGTTGTTTTTCCATTTGTTGGGCGAATTTTTGGGTAGATGTTTGCATAATTTTTTGCTCCTATTTAGATAATTTTGATACCCCTTAAATTAAGAGGGAATTTTAAACTAATTCTTAGTTTGTAGTAATGGCTTTAGCCCTTACTACAAACTAACTAAGCTGTTACTAAGACACGAGAGTTAAGAGGAATTTCTGCCATCGTTACATTTTGTTTGATTTTTAGATGGTTTAAATAACTAATGGGGTCTTCGCTATCAAAAGGTAGTCCGTCAAAGAGTTTGATTGCTTCTCGGCGATATTTTAAGTCACTTAAACCTAATTCTCGACAAGCTGTACTAAAAACGCTTACACGGCATACTCTTTCTAAAATTTCTACCCAGTTACGAGGAAAAGGAATATCTCCCCATCGTGCCATTTGCGTCATCATCCATAAATGTTCTGTACGACTTGGGCGATTCATGCCTTCCCCATAAAACATATGGTGAGCATATTCGATAGATTTTTCTAAGTTACAACTATAGGAATTAGGATCGCCTAATTGGATATAATCGATTTTGGTACTTAAATATTGGCGATCGCCTAAAATAAGGCGAATTTCTTCTTGATTATTAGGATCAGCACAATATTGACAGGCTTCTAAAAGGGCTTTTACTAAAGCGATATGAGTATTCGGATAGGAGATCGCCCAATCTTCTCTTACGCCTAACACTTTACCCGGATGACCATTCCATACCTCTAAATCGGTGGCTACGGTAAAGCCAAATCCTTCCATAGCAGCTCGTAAGTTCCAAGGTTCACCAACGCAATAACCATCAATAGTTCCAGCTTTTAAATCAGCGATCATTTGGGCTGGAGGAATCGTCTGCAAATGTACATCTTTATCAGGATCAATTCCTTCGGCTGCTAACCAATATCTTAGTAAAATATTGTGCATGGAGGAAGGATGTACCATACCAAAAGTATGATTTTCTTCGGTAGATTCTAATAACATTCTTTTGAGATGATGTCCGTCATGGATTCCCATGTCGTAAAATTTCTTAGCAAGGGTGACACCGTTACCATTACGAGTCATAGTCAAAGCCGATACAATGGGTAAAGGTTCATTTTGATTACCTCCAGCCGTTAACCAAGTGGGCATTCCAGCAGGCATTTGAGCGGCATCTAAATAACCTCCAGCAATACCATCAACAATGCCTCGCCAACTGGTTTCTCTGACTAAATTAACTTCATCTAAGCCATGTTTAACAAAAAAGCCTTTTTCTTTAGCAATAGCTAAGGGCGCACAAGCGGTTAAAGGCACAAAACCAATTTCTAAATTGACCTTTTCTAAGCCATGACGACTGATAACGCCTTGTTTTTGAGCTCGGATTTTTTTGATGCGTTTTTGTTGGTTTAAAAAGTAAATAATTTCACTTCTTAAACTGTAATAACTAGGATGATTTACTACTTCCATTCTTTGACGAGGGCGAGGAATGTCAACTTCTAAAATGCCACCAATTTTTGATCCTGGCCCATTGGTTAACATAACGATTTTATCTGATAAGAAAACCGCTTCATCCACATCGTGAGTTACCATAATTCCCGTAATTTGATAACGATTGCAGATTTCCATCAATTGTTCTTGTAAATTCCCTCTGGTTAAGGCATCTAACGCCCCAAAAGGTTCATCTAATAAAAGTAATTTGGGACGAATTGATAAAGCTCTGGCGATCGCCACTCGTTGTCTCATACCCCCAGATAATTGATTAGGCAACTTATCCACTGCATGACGTAAACCGACTAAATCAATATGCTCTTCAACAATTTCAGATCTTTCCAATTTAGAAAAAGTAGCCATAACTTCATCAACGGCTAAGGCAATATTTTGACGAACAGTTAACCAAGGTAAAAGACAATAACTTTGAAAAATTACCATTCTTTCAGGACCTGGTTTATTAATTTTTTTACCTTCTAAAGTGACAATTCCTTCTGTGGGTAAATCTAAACCAGCAATCATATTCAAAAGAGTGGATTTACCACATCCTGAGTGACCAATTAGAGAAATAAATTCACCTTTTTTAATATCTAAATTAATGCCTTTTAGAGCTAGATATTCGCCTCCACCAGTGAGAGGAAATACTTTTTCAATGTTATCAACTGCGACGAAAACTGACATAATTTTTACTCCTAAAAAAACTTAAAATATATTAATTGTTTGTAGTTAGGGCTTTAGCCCTTTAGTTGTCCTAAAGGACTTACTACAAATTACTGGCGGACAATTCGAGATTGAATCCAAGCCATTAATTTATCAAGAATTAAACCAATTGCACCGATATAAACTAACGCTAAAATAATGTCACTGATATAGTTATTTTGGTAAGAATCCCAGATAAAAAAGCCGATACCGACAATACCAGACATCACGATTTCCGCCGCAATAATCGCTAACCACGCTAAACCAATGGCAATTCTTAAACCAG
>CAZWLZ010000100.1:0-11044 GCA_964634505.1 uncultured bacterium
CCACTGTAAACCGTGACGAGCTGAAAACTGATAAGCATGATGATTATTATGCCAACCTTCACCAAAAGTTAATAAAGCCACCCACCAACAATTACGAGAATGATCATTAGATTCATGACTTTTGTAACCAAACTTATGAGTAGCACTATTTACAAACCAAGTAACATGAAATACTAATACTAAACGTAGAAAAATTCCCCATACAACGAAAGACCAGCCTCCCCAGGCAAATAATAATAAACCTAAAACTACTTGAATGGGAATGAAAAATTTTTCACAAAAAATATAAAAAGGTTGTTCATTTATATCTTTAGTATATTTAGGAATAGAATCATTAGCAGGATTTTTTACTAACATCCACATTAAATGACTCCACCAAAAACCACGATTAGAATCATGAGGATCGCCATCATGGTCAGAATACTTATGGTGCATCCGATGTAGCCCTACCCAAGAAATAGGTCCTCCTTCACAAGCAAGACTACCACAAAATACTAAAACATATTCTAACCATTGAGGTGCTTCAAAACTACGATGACTTACTAAACGATGATAACCTAATGTAATTCCTATACCAGCGGTAAGCCAATATAAAAAAGCTGTGATTCCCACGGCTGTCCAACTAAAGTTTTGTGGTAAAAAAGCAAACAAAGCCATACTGTGAATGAAGGTCATATAAATAATAACCGACCAATCTAAGGGAATTTTCTCTGAATTTGCAACAGTCATATATAAATTTTTTTAACTATAGTTTAATAATGTTTTTTGCGAGTGTTAAAAAATTGAAAATTTGAAAATTCTTGAGATTTTAAGTTTAAACTCATAAGAAAACATAATAATATCATTTTTCAATATTAACCATCATAGTCTGTTTTTAGTTATCGTTTTTAACTATTACTAATTTTACGATGTACTTACGTATTCTGATAGTTTGATAAATCATCTCATAAAATATGATATTTAGCAATGTTTAAGTATATTTTCCATATTCAAATACAATACTAATTAAATATTTTAAGTCAAAATTATTTTGATTTTAACGAGTTTCTGTTAATGTTAACTATTAAAGTATCCTAAATTTGTCAAAACTTATGAAGCCAACTTACGCCACCGTAGCTAATTTCCCAAATACTTTTTTTAATCAAATAGAATCAACTATTAAAAATCAATTAGAAGTGATGGAATGGGAGAAAGTTTCTTCTTATTGGCAAGAGTCGATTAAAAATGCTGTCAGTAATAAAATTTATCCCCATTATTTAGTTTTTCCTAACACTACAGTTAGTTTATCACAATTAATCACTTTTGCTCACGAAAATAAATGGCGGATTTTACCCTCTGGAAATGGAACTAAATTAGGTTGGGGGGGATTAAGTGAAAATGTTGATTTAGTGGTAAGTACAGCTAAGTTAAATCAAGTTATTGATTATGCTCAGGAAGATTTAACTATTACGGTAGAATCAGGGGTTAAATTAGCCGATTTACAAGCTATTTTAGCTAAAAATAATCAATTTTTACCGATAAATCCTTCTTTTCCTTCTGATGCCACGGTAGGGGGTATTATGGCTACGGCTGATAGTGGTAGTTGGCGACAACGTTATGGAGGGGTGAGAGATTTAATTTTAGGTTTTTCTTTTGTGCGTTTTGATGGACAAATTGCTAAAGCAGGAGGCAAAGTTGTTAAAAATGTTGCTGGATATGATTTGATGAAGTTGTTTACGGGCTCGTATGGTAGTTTAGGCGTTATTACAGAAATTACTTTTCGTGTTTATCCGTTGCCTTCAAATTCAAAGACTATAGTTATTTGTGGCAATAGTGAAAGTATGGGTAAGTTACAACAAGTTATTGTTAATTCTAGTTTAACTCCTAGTTGTGCAGATTTGAGTTCTCCTTCTTTAATGAAAAGTTTAGATTTAGGTGAAGGGATGGGTATAATTTTGCGTTTTCAAAGTATAGAAGAAAGTGTTAATAATCAAGTTGATCAAGTTAAAAATTGGGCTTCTAATTTAGGTTTAATTTTTACTTTATATGAGGGTAATGATGAGCAATTTTTATGGCAAAAGTTAGAAGAAATAGTTTCTTTGTCTCAATCAGATCAAGATATTACTTGTAAAGTAGGTATTTTAGGTTCAGAAATTGTTACTCTTTTTGATAAGTTTAATTTTCGAGGATTAATTAATTTTAGCGGTATAGGAAAATTAATTTTAAGTGAAGAAGATAGTTTTAATTTATTGTTGGCGATTCGAGAATTTGGCGATCGCCAAGGAGGTTTTTTAACAATTTTAGATTCTTCTGTTATGATCAAGAAAAAAATTGATCCTTGGGGTTATAGTGGCGATGGTATGGAAATGATGCGTAAAATTAAGCACAATTTTGATCCCCTAAATATTTTTACCCCTAATTTTTAATTATTTTTACATAGCTTACAACGGAAATAGAAAAATTTTTATGCTTTTTAATTCTGCTAATTTTACTTACTGGATTTTTTTAGGTTTAGGAATTTTACTATTTCTATTGGTGATTATTTCAGGCGGTGGTGATGAATCTCAAGATATTGATACAGATTTAGATGTCGATGCTGATGTTGATGCTGATGTTGATGCCGAAGTTGATGCTGATATTGATGGGTTAAATTTTTTAGATGTTTTATCCTGGTTTGGTTTGGGAAAAACTCCTTTAATCATTCTATTAGCTATTGATTTAAGTGCTTGGGGTGTTATTGGTTGGATATTAAATGTTAGTTTTGGAAATATTTTAGGCACTATTCCTAGGGGATTTTTAGCTACTTTAATCTTTATCGCTTCCTTTTGTATCAGTGTTTTTCTAGGCAAACTATTGTCTAATCCCATCGGTAAAATTTTTGCTAGTTTTGGTGAAGATGCTAGTGGCGATCGCCTAATTGGTTGTATCGGTCATGTTTCTTCTAAAACTATACCCTATTTAAGGCAAAGTAAAATCGGACAAGTTGATGTTTTTGATCGTGCTAGAAATCTTGTTACAGTGGAAGCAAGTCTTCCCGATTGGGCAAAAGTCATTCCCCATCGGGGGGAAGAAGTTTTAATTATTGATCGACAAAAACACTGTTATATTGTAATTGCTAAAGATACTTCTGATCAAGATAAATGGTTAATAGGTAAGGAGGAATAGGATTTGGGCTGTTAGGGTTAAATTGCTAAATTCCCCTTTTTAAGGGGTTAGGATGTTGTTAATAGTTAATAGGTAATAGGGAAATAAAAATTATTTTTAATAATCAATTAATATTTATCAAAACTTATCAAAAACAGGAATAAAAATCATGAAATTTTGGTTAACTTTAGTAACAGAATATTTACCTAAAATTAATTTAGATGAAACGACTAATTTTAAGATTGATACGATCAAAAAAGAGACTATTTTAACTCAAAATATCTCCACTATTCCTTATTCTCAACCTCCTATCATAGCACAAACAACCATCGGAAGTATTCCTTTTTTTGGTGGCTTAATTGGCTTTCTGATTCTCTTAAGTTTAGTAGCCATTTGGGGTTATACCAGAGTTTATACCATCACTCCTAATAATGAAGCATTTGTTCGTAATGGTGGTATTTTTAAAAAGGAAAAAACAGTTATTCTTAATGGCGGTTGTGTCGTTATACCCGGTTTTCATGAAATAACCAGAGTGCCTTTGCGAGAAATTTCCATCGATGTGGTTAGACAAGGTAATCTAGCTGTGCGTACAAAAGATTATCTCCGTGCCAATATGAGAGTTACTTTTTATGTTTGTATCAATGCCGATAAAGATGCCGTGTTGACAGCCGCCCAAAGATTATCAAAACAGGGTAAAATTTCTGAAACTGACATCAAAGATGCTTTAGAAAAAAGAGCTGATGATGCTATTCGGGCAGCTGCGAAAAAGAAAAGTATCGCCGAAATTGATTCCGATAAACTAGGTTTTGCCGAAGAAGTTTTAGATTTAATTCAACAAGATTTGCGTAAAGTTGGTTTAACTTTGAATAATATTGCTATTTCTGAAATAGAAGAAAGTGATACTTATGATCAAAATAACTATTTCGATGCCCAAGGAGTGCGATTACGCACGGAAACTATCCAAAAATCTATCAAACAAAAATTAGATGTGGAATTAGATACTCAACGAGAAAAAAAAGAAATTGAATTAAGTACAAGAGTGGCAATCGAACAAAATGAGTTACAAGCCGAAAAACAATCTTTAACTATTGCTAAAGAAAAAGAAGAAGCAAAATTAACTCAAATGAAAGAAATTGAATTTCTTAAAGCCCAAAGAGCGAGGGAAGTTCAAGAATCTAAAGATCAAGAATCTGCTAAAATTGAACGCAATAAGATTTTACAAGATAAAGCCATTCAAGAAGAAAAAATTAAGCAAACTTTTGCTGTCAAACAAAGTCAAATTGAAGCTGATATTGCTTTAGAAGAACAAAATAAATTACTTAAAGTTACTCAATCACTACAACAACAAGAATCAGAAGTTGCTGAAATTGAACGGCAAAAAACTGTCGAAGCGTCTCGTTTAATAGCTAAAATTGCCATAGCTGAAGCTGAACAAAAATCTAGTATTGCTCAACAAACTTCGGCGATCGCCATAGCTAATAAAGAAAGAGAAAGATTTGTAGCAGAAGCCCAAAGAGCGAAAGCTGAAGAAAGTGTATTAACTGCCACCAAAGTTGAAGATGCGGAAAGAAGTAAGCAATTAGCAGTAATTGTGGCAGAAAGAGAAGCCCAAGAAAAAAGAATTGCTGATCAAAATGTGGTAGAAATTGATGTATTTCGTAAGCGTCGTCAAGCAGAAATTGCTCGTCAAGCAGCAGATTTAGAAGCAGAAGCCATTAGAATTTTAGCCGAAGCGAATCAGTTTAAAGAAATGGCGGAAGCTCAAGGTAAACGTGCTTTGATTGAGTCCGAAAATGCTCTTAGTGACGCAAATCGTCTAGCTCAACTCATAAAAGAGATTTTACCCGCAATTGCCCCCAAACTGCCCGAAATAATGGCTTCTTTAGCACCTCAAGCAGGGGTTTTAGGAGATGCCAGAATTTATGCTTTTCCTAATTCCAATGGTAATAGTAACGGCAACGGAGGCAATGATATTAATAAATTATTACTTTCTACCAGTGGTTTAGCTTTAATTAATACTTTTTTAGAGGAAGGTAAATTAGGTAATTTGGTTAGTCAAATTAAAACTTTATTACAATCTGATACTAAAAATAATTTTACTCAAAGGGAAGTTAATATAGATGACAATCAACAAGATAACGTAAATTTTGAAAAAAATCTTGATCATTGGCAAGATATTCTTGATAATGAAGATAATACTAACTAGACCATATTTTTGGTATTACTACCGTTTTTTGTATGGGAATTGTATTGTTTTTATAAAATAAAATAAAATTCGATTAATTTAAAGTACATTTATAAAAATCAATATTCTGTCTAATGATAATGTGTTAATTTTCTCTTTTTGTTAGTAATTCTTCTAGCTATTTGAGCGAATCAAAATGTTTATTTACTAATGCTTCATTAGATACCAAATTGGTTTTTATAATTCGGTAGGGGCGATCGCCAAAAGTTTTTGAGTTAAAATCCATCGCAAAAAAAGTTGTGTGATGGCCATTAATCCTAATCTTGCTTGAGTTAAGGGTAAATTATAGTATTTTGTCTCTCCAAAAATAGGGCAATATCTTTGAAAATCAAGGCTTATATGACTTAAATTGAATGCCAATTTTAACCAATTAGTTTTTTTTTGTTCAAAAATACTATCAATAATTATGATCAATTGACGAATTAAATTTAGTTCATATTTACTCTTTAAAAAATCAGAATTATTGTTAATAAAATTAGAATAAATAGCAATTTCATTTAATAAATTAAAATCAAAAATTTTTATTTTAATTATGTTTTCTTGATGTCCTAATCTTAATAATGAACAACAACGAGCATGAGCATAATATAATTGAAAATCTAGTTTTTTTTCTTGGGTATTATTAATAGTAAAATCTAATTTTATTTTGTTTATTTGTTGTAAGTAATTGATTAAAAACTTTTTTGTAAGGTAAAATTCTAACCAGCCATTATGGCAAATTTTGATATTTATATTAGACTTAAAAAAAATTTGTTATTTAATTTTGATACTAATTCTTCTGCTATTAAATCAGAATTTTTAGTTAATTTTTGACTAATTTGTAAGCAAATAAGAGATTTATAAAAAATTTCATTATCATGATTTTTAGTAACTATTTCTAATAAATTTACTGTTGATATTAAGGAATAATTATTATTATCTTTTAACAAAAAATTAGCTGTTTCTAATAAGTTTTTTTCGATTACTTTTTTGATAGAAAAATTATCTTTCATTCCCAAATTAAATATTTTTATTTTATGATAATAATCAAATTTTTATGATAAATATCAATGCTTAAAAGTGATTTATTAATTTCTCGTTATAGTGGTGAAAATATCATTCCCAAAAGATTATATATTCAACCTCAAATCATTGATATTGCTAACGAACAAATTGACTGTTTTTCTCAATGTTTAGGCAAGACTCAGGGTTTTTTAGATGGAAAATTACAAGAATTAGAAGGCGATCGCCAAGATTACAAATTAACTCGTGGTTTTGCCCATATTCTTAAAAATAGTTTTTCTACTTTTGAAATTGTAACTCCTCTTGAATCTTCTTTATTAAGGGAAAAAGTTTTTTCTTTGGCGGCTAATAATGCCACTATACCTGATTATCGTAGTTATACCTTAGAGGCGATTGCCAATGATTTATCGATAAAATTACAAAAAGAAATATTCCCCCATGAAATCGAACAAGGATTATATGCAGATTTACAAGAAAATCGAATTTTAACCCAATTTGAACAACCTACAGCCGAAAGTTTGATCCATCGTTACAATTTAGCACAAGTTCAAGGTATTTTCTATCGTGCTACTAATATAGTCGTTAATGCCCATCGAAACGATCCGGGAGAGTATAAATTATTATTTCGTTACTTAAAATTATTTGAATTAATGTTTTACATCGAAGGGGATGCCGAGACAGGTTTTACCATTACCATTGATGGTGCTACCAGTATTTTTAAGCCAAACACTCGCTACGGTTTAGCTTTAGCTAAAATGATTCCCGCTTTACTTCATGTGACTAAATGGAATTTAAAAGCCACTATTCAAAATCGTGATGTTTACTCAAATAATGTCAATACCTATTATTTTACTCTTGATAATAGTTGTGGTTTAGTCAGTCATTATTCGCCGAGTAAAACTTATGACAGTATGCTAGAAGAATCTTTTGTAAAAAAATGGAATAAAACTAAAACTGATTGGAAATTAGAAAGAGAAGTTGATTTAATTCCGATTCCGGGTAGTGTAATGATTCCAGATTTTAGAATAGTACATCCTGATGGGCGTTTTTTTATCTTAGAAATTGTCGGTTTTTGGCATCCCAAGTATTTACAAAAAAAATTCTATCAAGTGAAAAATGCTTCTATCAATAACCTAATTTTAGCTATTTCTGATCGACTTAATTTAGAAAAAGCAAAAGTTAATTTTAAGGAATTACCTAATCAAGTTATTTGGTTTAAAGATAAATTATCGCCTCAATCAGTGTTGGAAATCATTGATACAATCTAAACTATATCTTTAAAAATTCTTGAGGTTTTTTAGTTATTGTTGTGATTTTTACTAAATCGCCAAGATACAGAGTTAGTATGGAGAAAATTAAAGCGATCAAATTCTGTTAGTTATCAGTTAAAATTGAAAAATGATAAAAAAAACAATTGTTATCAAATATTTCCTATTTCTTCATCAAATTACTAATTTATTAATTTATTCAATAATTTCTGACATCATTAAAATTTATGATTTCTGCCGACTTTTATTATCCTCAAAATATCAATAAATCAACGCATTGGGAAGGAATAACTATTTTAATTTTGCAGGGAGTAGAAATTGATAAACAAGAATATAAATCATTAGCTAATCAACTAGCCGACAAAGGTTTTAGGGTTATTATTCCTAATTTTGAAAAATTTAATGGTTATGAAAGTTATTTATGCCCAGATGTTGATTCTGTAGCAACTTTTTTAGATTTTCAAGAAAGTTTAACCAGTGGTTTTCAAGAATCGTTAAAAAATCGATTATTTTTACTAGGACATTCGGCAGGAGGTATATCCGCATTACAGTGTTTTTTTCTCAATTTCCTGCTTTAAAAATAGCACCTGCTGGTATAATTCTTTATGGTTCGTTATCCTTAAATATAGATAACAAACAACAAAATTTTCCGCCTATTTTAATGATGGTTGGGAAGGAAGATAATTTAATCACACCAGATATGGCTAAATCAAGTTTTCAAAATATATTGAGAAATAAAACCTTTTTACTGTTATCTCAATTTGATCATTATAGTTTAACTGATTCGGGTTTTCCTGATCTTAAAAATAAAATATCCTCTGAGTTTTACGGTTTAAAAGCAACGGAAATTTTAAGTAATATTATTAATCAATTTATTTTAGACTGTTTAAATAATTCTAACTGGCTAGATAATATTAATTTAGATTTAGTAGATGAAATTGAACAAAATTGACAAGAATAATTTAATTAAAATTGCGGTAGTTGGTGATGTCCATGATTTATGGGAAGATGAAGACATAATTGCCCTTGAATTGTTAGAAATAGATTTAGTTTTATTTGTGGGTGATTTTGGCAATGAATCTGTTGATATAGTAAAAAAAATTGCTTCTATTCCTTTGCCTAAAGCTGTGATTATGGGTAATCATGATGCCTGGTTTTCTGCTACGGAGTGGGGAAAGAAAAAATGCCCCTATGATCGTAATATCGAAGATAGAGTTAAACAACAATTAGATATTTTAGGCGAATTTCAAGTCGGTTATAGTAAGTTAGATTTTCCTCAATTCAAGTTATCAGTGGTGGGAGGTAAGCCTTTTTCTTGGGGAGGAAGTGAATGGACTTGTTCCGATTTTTTTGGTAAACTCTATAACGTTCATAATTTTGAACAGTCGGCTAGTAAAATTATGAACATGGTTGAAAAAACTCAATTTAATCATCTGCTTTTTCTTGGACATAATGGCCCTTTTGGTTTAGGTAATCAAGCTGAAGATATTTGTGGTAAAGATTGGAATCCTATCGGTGGTGATTTTGGCGATCGAGATTTTCAATTGGCGATCGCCAAAAGTAGAGAGCTAGGAAAAAAAATTTCCTTAGTTACTTTTGGACATATGCACCACAATTTAAGGCATAGACAAGACAGATTACGCACTATTGTTAATCAAGACATCCATAATACTATTTATCTTAATGCAGCCAAAGTACCCCGCATCCAAAAAACGCCCGAACAACAAATTAGACATTTTTCTATAATATCTTTGAAGAACTATCAAATTGAAGAAATATTATCTGTATGGATAGATACAAAAAATAAAAAACAAACAGTAACAAAAATTTATAAAAAAATACTTAACAATTAAAGTAATTATATGTTATAATAACTAAGGCTTCTAATTTGGAGAGGTGGCAGAGTGGTCGAACGCGCTCGACTTGAAATCGAGTAACTGGAAACAGTTCGTGGGTTCAAATCCCACCCTCTCCGTTGGATTATAATCAAGAATAGGTATTGGTATTTACAGTAACAAATTATGTCTCATCAGTAACATAAAAGACAACCCCTATGAGAAATGGGATACTTTTGTCCAAATTTATCTGATTTTATGGAGAAATATATGTTTAGTTTATGTGTTAAGTTTTTGGCGATCGCCTCTAAAATGAATATTCAGCCCATAAATCGGTAACATTTCTAATACTGCTATAATCACCATTACCTAAAATTAAATGATCTAAAATGGGAATATTTAATAATTCTGAGGATTGTAAAAGATTTTCAGTTAAAATTTTATCCTCTTCTGAAGGTTCTAAATTACCAGAAGGATGATTATGAGCAATAATGATATTAGTAGCACTCTGGCGTATAGCTTCTCGAAAAACTTCTCTAGGATGTACTAAAGTCTCTGTAGCGATACCTATAGTAATCACTTGAGTGCCAATTAAACTATTTTTAGTGTCTAACATTAAGACAGCAAAACGCTCTTGAGATTGCCACATCAATTCTGGACTAAAAGCAGCAGCAGCGGCATTAGGATTATCAATAATAGCTTTAACATTAGGGCGAAATTGAAAAGCTCTTTTCCCCAATTCTATCCCAGCTAAAATCGTGGTGGCTTTGGCTAATCCTACTCCCGGAATTTTCATTAATTCGTTAGGTGAAATTTCTCTTAAGACATCGAGAGAATCTCTTTGATTAGCACTTAAGTATTGTAATATATACTGTCCTAATCCTACAGCAGATAGTTTACCTTTTCCTTGGCCTGTGGCTAATAAAATAGCTATTAATTCAGCATTGGATAAATTTTTTGCCCCTACGGCTAAGAGTCTCTCTCTTGGGCGTTCGCTTAAGGGTAAATCGGCTATTCTTAAGTTATATGTCATTTATTTTGACAATCAAGATATTGATGATACGGTGTTTTTTAATTGTAAACTGATTCAATACACTAAATCATAAAAAAGTTGAGGAAATAATAATAATCTAATTAACCAATAAAAAATTAAACTGGTTAATATTAGAATATCAAAATTAGTTTTTTGTTCAAAAATTTGGATTTGTTGAGATAATTTAATTAGTTGTATTTTTGGTAATAAAAAAGAAATAAACATTAATCCTACTATTATTAATACCAATGGGGAAAAAGCATGAATTAGTAATGCTTTGTGCCAATCACCATGAATTAAGGCTACCGTTGCCCTTGATAAGCCACAACTAGGGCTAGGAATACCAATAAAATGTTTTATAGGACATGACCAACGGTATAGGTTAAATTTTACTCCTAAAAAATGAATTAATCCTATACTAATCAGAAAAATATTTAAAAAACGATTAAGTATTAATGATGCAATTATGGTCATTATTTTAAATCGAATTATGGATAAATACCAATAGCTAATATAGGAATTAATCTATAGGCAAGGG
>CAZWLZ010000101.1:0-11040 GCA_964634505.1 uncultured bacterium
AGGTCATTAAAAAAGCCCACCTTAATTATATTAAGTATTATCTATTGGCGATCGCATTCAATCATAACTTATCGTAACTTTCAGGCTCTCGATCTGATACTTTGTTTAAAACTTGGGTAAATTTTTCCGCGCTACCTTTTTTTGCTTTTTCTTCTAAATATTTTTCAGTTATCCATGAAGATATTTGAGCGGATAAAGCCATACTAATTAACTCATTGATGGAAATATTTTCTTGATGAGATAGAGTTTCAATTTGTTTATACAAAGCATCGGGAATTTGAGCATTAATTTTCATGGTTAAATTATTCCTAACAGTTGTAAAAATTGTTTGGGAGTCAAAATATCTATATTAAATTGTTTGACGGTTTTTAGATCTTTTTGATTATAGCTAATAATAAAATTAGCTTGACATTTAATCGCTAAATCAATTATAAAATCATCATTAGAATCTTTTGATAATAGTCGCTAACTATAAAATATTTTTTGATGATTAGCCATAGCACATATGCCATTGATAATATCATCTATATCTTCAATAGTTAGACCCAAATTTTGATATTCTCTTTTTAAGACATATTCATATTCAAAAATTAAGTTAGTTGATATATTAATTTCAAAACTTTTATCATTCAGTGTTGTTAATAGTAAGTAAGATGCACCTTTGTTAGATTTTAATCCTGCTAAAATTACATTGGTATCAATAACAATTTGATAAGGTTGCCTGATTAAATTTTTCACTGCTAATAATCATTTTTTTCTTTACTCAATGAACATTTTTGAATATTATCTAATTTGCTAGAAAGATGAATGTAATCACAAAAAGCCCACCGTCTTATTTAAGCATTATCTATTGGCGATCGCACTACATCTGTTTTATCATAATTTGATAGGATTCTGTAAGTTTATCGATCAAAACATCATAAATTAATTCATAGTTTTGATTTTCTTCAGGTAAATTTAATCTTTTTTTGATACTTTTTAACTTGTCAACTTTACTAGAATCTGAAGCAAGATGGTTTGTTAGAACACGAAAATCATAAAGTACATAAAATGGAAGTGCGATATTTGAGTAATCAGAAAGATTAAGGATTTTTTCTAGCCATTTTTCTAATAGTTTCAGAGATTGAAGATATTTAAGTTGTTTTTCACTAAAAACATTTTTAAGTTCTTTTTTAAAAAAATTCACATTGAAACTTTCAACCATAATTTGATTCAAAGATTCTATTACTGGTTTAACGTGTTTTTTCCTCCCAAAATACTGGACGATCAAGATTTTCAATTATTTTACTCACTTCTCCCTGTAATTTATAAAGGTCTTTGTTATATTTTTGTTTGCATATCTTAATACACTCTGATCTAGTATGGAATAAAGTATTTTCAGGAGAAGGATTTGAGAATTGGGTTTCTACCTGTGCGTCATAAAATTCTGAGTATAAATCATGATCTGATTCTACATTTTCAGATCTGAGATAATGTTGTTCTTCTTTTGGCAATTTATCAAGATCACCTAACCACATAATGACTTTTTTATTCCTATTAATACCGAAAGGAATATTAAAATCATCATTATGATTTACACTCCCATAAGTTTTAGAAAATAAATCTAGCCGATAATCAGGATATTGAGAATATTTATTTAAAACTGCGAGATTAAAGAAAACAGGTGTCAAAAAACCATCATTTTGAGGTCTTAGTAAGCCTGGTATATGTTCATAATCTCTATGATCATATAAAAACTTCACCTCGTTAGCATAATGGAAACGCTTTTTATAATTGTGTTTTGGAGACATTTTTACCTGATCCTTTTTTTGCTTTTTTGTTTCTTTGATTACGGATATGATTAAGTCTTTTATTTTGTCAGTAAAATAATACTCATCACAATTATGACAATGTAAAATAGGTATATCATTCAAAACTATAGTTATACCACTAAATTTTACTATAGATAGATCGAAGCGAAAATCTAACCAGCTCTTACATTGTTCACAATAGTGAGTTTGAAATTTATCAAGTTGTAAATCGATCATTAAACCGTCATATTATTATAAATATTTATTTTTTTAAAATAACAAAGTTAAAAGTTGACATGGTAGGGTTTTAAACCTATTTATAAGTGTAATAACCGAACTTTAAAAATTTAAAAGCGATTATCCTTAATAAAATCTTTCTCTGCTTCTGTTAAGTGATAAAAAAAGTGAGCAAAAAAGCCCACCCTTATTCTATTAAAATTAATTACCTTTTCTTACCTTATATAAAACACTACGATTTTAGCTAGTTTTTTTCGAGAACTTTCCCCGATTGAAGTTGTTCAGATAACAAGATTAAATTTTTTTCATTAATAGCTTGTTTTTTTAGCAAATCGTTAAATATAGCATCAAAATCATAATCAAAGTATTCAGCGTGTTGTTCCCTAATTTTATGTAATTCTGTTAAGATTTCATCTTGCCACATAGATTAATTTTCCATTATTTCATAAGGTGTACAAATTATTGGTAATTGATAGCCAAAATCAGAGCAAATTTTAGATAGTTTTCGTTGAATTTGAGCATTAGCAATATGTTTACAATTCCATGTTAACAAATAATCCATGCCATGAACTGTAGCAACAGCGATATGAATTGCATCATCAGATGCTTTTGGTGGAAGATTACTTTGTTTTATAAACTCCTTCCCCAAATTTCTGACAGATTCATTGAGTTTAAGAATAGAAAGATTTTTGAGTAATTCTAGCCTTGTTGTGGCACTTTCTGGATCGCCTTTTTGAGCTTCATCGATAACAACTTGAGAAATATAAAGAGCGAAATTATCGCTTCGTTTTTCCCACCATCTTTTGGTAATTTCAGCATTGGCCATCAGAATTAAATTATTGCTTATTCGGGCTGTCAAATAACCAAAAAAACTTGTTTCAAGATAAATTTTTTCCTTCACTAATTTAGTAAAAATTTGTTTGATTTTATAATGATTCAACTATTAACTATCAACTATCAATTAAATTAAGCACCTTCTCTTAATTTATCTAAGACGCTACGATCTTCTAAAGTGGATGTATCTCCTTGAACTTCATTACCAGCAGCTAAATTACGCAATAAACGTCGCATAATTTTACCTGAACGAGTTTTAGGCATTCCGTCCGTAAATCTGATTTCTGCTGGTCTGGCGATCGCCCCAATTTCATTAACAACGTGTTGTTTTAATTCTTTACTCAATTCGTCACTAGCAGTAAAGCTACCTTCTAAAGTAATAAAAGCGAAAATTTCCTCCCCTTTAATTTCGTCTGGTTTACCCACTACGGCAGCCTCTGCTACTGCTGGATGAGACACTAAAGCCGATTCAATTTCCATCGTACCTAAACGATGGCCAGAAACATTGATGACATCATCCACACGCCCCATTACCCAAAAATAACCATCTTCATCTTTTCTCGCACCATCTCCAGCAAAATAAAGATATTTCCCATTTACTGGAGGAATATGTTCCCAATAAGTACGGCGAAAACGCTCAGAATCACCATAGACATTGCGTAACATACCAGGCCAAGGATGTTTAATCACTAAATAACCACCATCATTATCCGCAACGGGATTACCTTCTAAATCAACTACTTCTGCTTGAATACCGGGAAATGGACGAGTAGCTGAACCCGGTTTAGTAGGTGTTGCTCCGGGTAAAGGAGTAATCATTACGCCTCCTGTTTCAGTTTGCCACCAAGTATCTACAATAGGGCATTTTTCGTGACCAATTACTTTGTGATACCACATCCAAGCCTCTGGGTTAATGGGTTCGCCTACCGTACCTAAAAGCCTTAGAGAGGATAAGTTACGAGCGTTGGGTAAATGTTCACCCATTTTAATAAAAGCACGAATGGCAGTAGGTGCGGTATAGAAAATATTAACGCCATATTTTTCGATAATATCCCAAAAACAGCCTAAATTAGATGGACGAGGTACGCCTTCATACATTAGGGTTGTAGCCCCATTAGACAGAGGTCCATAAACGATATAACTATGTCCTGTAATCCAGCCTACATCTGCTGTACACCAATAAATATCTGTATCTTTTAAGTCAAAAATCCATTTAGTGGTAATATGACTATATAAGTTGTAACCGCCTGTAGTATGTACTACTCCTTTCGGTTTGCCTGTACTGCCACTGGTGTATAAAATGAATAACATATCTTCGCTATCCATTTCTTCTGCTGGACAATCGGCACTAACTCCAGCTTGTAAGTCATGCCACCAATGATCACGTCCCGGATTCATGGTAATTTTTTCTTTGGTGCGTTGCACTACTAAAACGTTTTCAACACTAGCTACCGCATCATTTTCAAGGGCTTTATCAACTTGAATTTTTAGGGGTACAACGTTATCTTTACGAAAACCGCCATCGGCTGTAATTACTAATTTTGCTTGAGCGTCATTTAATCTATCTCTCAATGCTTCGGCACTAAATCCGCCAAAAATTACACTGTGGGCTGCCCCAATTCTGGCACAAGCTAACATGGCGATCGCCGCTTCAGGTATCATGGGCATATAAATACCAACTATATCCCCTTTTTTGACTCCTAATTGCTTCATGACATTAGCAAACTGACACACTTCACGGTGTAATTGAGCGTAGGTAATGGTGCGAGTATCCCCCGGCTCACCTTCCCAAATAATAGCGGCTTTATTGCGTCTGGAGGTGCTTAGGTGGCGATCTAAACAGTTATAGGAAATGTTGATTTTTCCATTCACAAACCATTTGGCAAAAGGAGGGTTACTCCAATCTAAAACTTGATCCCATTTTTTGAACCAATGTAATTCACTGTCAGCTAGTTTTGCCCAAAATTCTTCAGGGTTAGCTAAGGCTTGATTATATAATTCTTGATATTGTTCGATATTCTGTACATTTGCTTGACTAGAAAATTCCCTAGATGGGGCGAATGTACGTTTTTCTTTGAGTATAGATTCGATAGTTGGTTGTGACATGAGCTAAAGTCTTTATAGTATAAAGTATATGTTAATTTTTTACCTTAACTCATTTTCTGTAATCTGATTATTAAATTTTGTTTTTTAAGTTAAATTAACCCTCCAAACGCAACTCCTTCAATAAAGATAGCTTTCTCCCACAAATTAAGTAAATTTATTAGTTTTTTTAGTTAAATTAATCCCTCAAAAGCAACTCCTTCAAACGCAAAAACGCTACTTAAATAAGCATCATTTAAAATAGCATTAGTTTCACTTTCTCCAACAAATAAATAAGTGTTATTATTCACATTCCGAAAACGATTAAAAACTATTCCTTGATTGCTACCTGCACCGTAAACATAAAAATCAGCTATATCAACACCATTTTCATTTAAACCTTCAGGAATAAATAAATCTTTGTAAGGAGAATTATCGGCAAAAATTTGGTTATATTCACCTTGATTCACAAACAGATAAGTACCATTAATAGCTTGATTTCTGAGGCGATAAATTCCGATTAAATTATCTTCGGGTTGAGTACTAACTTTAAAAGCAGGAATATCATTAAACGGTAGTCCATTACCTCCTTCTAATTCAAAAATATCTTTATAATTAGGATTAGATAAAATTGCATTAGCTTCAGTATCATTGACGAATAAATAAGTACCCGTATTTAATTTAGTATTGCGGAAACGATAAAGATAAGATTCATTTTCAGTTTCAGTGGTATAGGCTAAACTGGTGGTAAAGATTTCGGTGGTTGCTATATCAGATTCACCATTAATCGTGCGTTGCCAAACCACATTATCTTCTGAGATTTCAGGATTTTCATCAGGTATATTATTATTCGTTAGTTGAATAACTCGACTACCATTAAAAGCAAAAATTTCTGCTTCGTTACCTTCTCCCTGTTGCCAAACAACATTCTTACCTGATATTTGAACATTTAACTCAGCAACATTATTATTAGTTAATTGTGTTTCATTTGTGCCATTATAAAAAATGATTTCCGAAGTATTTTCAATAGTATCAGGAACAGGATTGTCAACACCAAAGTTTCTTCTCCAGATTATATTGTTTTCAGAAATTTGTAGAACTTCGTCAGGTATATCATTATCTGTTATCTGTCTTATATTGATACCATCAAATAAAAATATTTCAGCATCATTTCCAGCATTTTCTTGCCAGACGATATTATTACCTGAAATTGATATTTTAGCACTAGAACTACCAGATACATCATTTTCATCTGTTGTTATACGTTCTGTTTGAATTTTGTCATATAAAAAGATTTGGTTAGAAGGCAAAGTTTCTCCGATGAATATGTATTCATTCCAAACAAGATTATCTCCTGAAAGATCAAAAGAAAAAGAAGAACGACCAAATTTTTGTGTATTATTTCCATCAAAATAAGCAATAACAGAACATACTGCTGGTCCACCGCAACTTGGCGATCGCCAAGCAACGTTACCATTAGAGATTTTTGGTACGGAAGATGGAAGTTGATAACTACTAAATAAAGGAGGAACTTCAAAAATTTCAGTACCATCAAAAAAAGAAATAGACCAATTTTCAAAGTTAGAGGGTACTATTCCCGATTTTTCTTTCTCTGATTGCCATATAACATCAGTACCATAAATATCAGGATGGCGATCGCCTACATCGTTATTGGTTAAGCGGATTATTTCACTACCGTTGTAGAAGAAAACTTCTGTTTGATAATTGCCTTCAAAAATTTCAATACGGGGATCTCCAAATCCTGACCAAGCTATATTATTTCCAGAAATTACAGGATTATAATCAGCATAATTATTATTTGTTAATTGACGAATTATCATAATTTTTTTGCCTCATTTAAGCTCGTTGATACTTAATAGAAACAACTAAATTCGTCTTTGATTGCAAACTAAATTATTAGATTCTGTTTCGTCTTCTTTCCTGATCAATTAAAAATATTCCAGGAGATTTAGTTTTTACTTTTATTTAGTTGCTCCTACTTTTATCATATGATTAATAAAATAAATTAATCAATTTATTAATAAAAAATTAACATTCTACAAATTTTCTTAACAAGTATTAATTTTTGTTTTCATTAATCATAATCTTAGTTGTAATTATGGCGATCGCCACCTGTTCTTATGGCAATTAAATTATTTGCTCATGATTGAAGATTGAAAATTAAATATAAAAACTAATCTTAAGGTAAAATTAAAAAAAAGAAACTTATTAAAAATGAATCAAATAACACTCAATTTAATACAAGGTTCAGTGTCCTTTAAATTTAGCACTGAAGCTGCTGAAAATCTCAAAAAAGAAATTGACAACTTAATGCAAAGTTTAAAAATTATTGCATCTCAAGCCGCCACACCCAAAAAACCCCAACCACAAAAATCGATGGATTATCATCATACAGGAGAAGTATTTTTAGAAATTTTCTGTAATCCTAATATTTACCCCAGTCCTTTTGCGGCTAAAATGCTAATTACCGTGAGAGACGATCGCCTAAGATTAACAGCAGAAGCAGAATTGACTCGCTTAATTGAAGATTTAGAACAATACTTAAGTAATTAATTAATAAAACAAGTATCTTAATTTGGAATAAAATTAGACTTGTAATAAATTTATATTTGATAGAATTGGTAGGATAATAAAAATCAACTAGGAATAATAGCAATTATGGAATCGAACAACTTTTTTAACACTATTCAACAAGGATTAAGAATCACCGTAGGGGCAGCAACGGAAATTGTAGAAACATTGAAAGATAGTACCAAAAGAGAACAAACCTTATCAGAATTAAAAAGTGAATGGCTGAAAAAATCTGAAATATGGGCAGAAAAAGGAGCAATTACTGAAGAAGAAGCACGACAAATAATTGAAAAAATATTCAACAAAGAATACAATCAATCTCAATCTAACCATAATAAAAACAGTAATACAACTGCTAATACCAGTGTAATTAGTGAAATTCAAGACTTAAACGAAGCAATTATTAATCTACGCCAAGAATTAGAAAAAGCTAATCAATCCACTTAGATTGACTAACCAAAAAAGGGACATAATGAGTATTTTAATCATTGTCCCAATTTTCTGAGCCGATCAAATCCACAATACGATCTCGCATTAAAAAATCACCCAATTCTAATTCCCTGACAAAAGTTAACCATTCTCTTGCTGGAATATACTTGGCAAGACAATAGATAGGTTGGCGGCGACTAATCGAACCATTTTCGACTAATGCTTTAGTCTCATCCTTAATATTATCGATACTATAATTAAAGGTTGTCAGAGATAAGGTTGCATTTATACTCATATTATTTATCATTTTGTTGAAATTATTAAGATTTAAAGACAAATTTTACTAACTAACTTGAAAAACTTTTTTAACTGTATATATGGTTACAGATTATATCATTTAAAAATTAAATTGTGCATACTAGAAGAAAAGAATTAGTTTGATTTTATTTCACTCAAATATAATTACGTAAATTAATTAACATGGCCTTTACTTCTGATGGTTCAATATATTCAATGGCTTCTTCTAATTTAAACCATTGACGTTTCCTAAAGTTAGCCTCTGCCCAATAAAGATAGGTATTTTCTACCTTTAAAATAAAAACTTGAACTCGGCAAATTTTACCCCATTTTTGATAAGTATAAGTTCCCATCAAAGGCGGTAATACTTCCCCTCTTATTCCAGCCTCTTCTAAAGCCTCTTTGGCTGCTGATTCTTTAGCAGTCATATTCGTTTCAATAATTCCTTTGGGAATAATCCATTTTTTTTGTCTCATGGATGTAATTAATAAAATTTCGATTTCTCTATTATTAATCCGATAAGGAATAACGGCAGATTGTTCAATATAAGATATTTGATTTTCATTCATAAGTTGAATTAATTTAATTTATCCTTAAAAATAACTTTTATCTATTCATTTAAAGTAAATTGTAAAGTAATATTAATTTTAAGGAATTAGTGACAAAGAAAATATTAATAATGACTAAATATAATTGGCTTAAAAAATTTATTACATTACCCCTAACTTTATTTATCTCAACGCCGGCGATCGCCTTATCTCCTCGTCAAGTAGATCAAACGGTAGAATGTGAAATTTTGGTTATTGGTGCAGGATTAGCAGGAGCTGCCACTGCTTATGAAGGTTTACGTTTTGGGAAAACTGTCTGTATGACCGATATTACGGATTGGATAGGGGGACAAATTTCTTCTCAAGGTACATCAGCCTTAGATGAACGTCCCAAACAACGAACTGAACTTCTTTATCCTCAAGGTTATTTAGAATTGAGAAGCAAAATTGAAAAATATTATGGACGACTTAATCCGGGAGATTGTTGGGTTAGTGAATCTTGTTTTTTACCTAAAGATGCGGCTACAATTCTTAAAAATGAATTAGAAGAAATTGCTCGTAAACATAACGGTACTTTAAAATGGTTTCCTTCTACTGTTATTAAAGATTTAGAAATTAAAACTATTACTAATAAAGGAACTGGTCAACAAATTACGAAGGCGATCGCCATTTCTCACACACCTCAACCCAACACACCACCATTAAATACCGAACCTTTATCCCAAATTATTGAAGACGCTTATAAATATGAAGATTCAGCTCGTTTTAAAAAAACTATTATCGAATTTGTTCCCAAAAAAACTAAAGAAAATCGTCTCACCGATTGGATTGTAGTAGAAGCCACCGAAACAGGAGAAATCATCGGCTTAACCAATATACCTCATAAACTAGGTATTGATCCCTTATCTCATCTTGAACCGTCATCATCAAGTAAAACACCTGATCCTTATTGTACTCAGGGCTTTACCTATACTTTCGCCATGAAACAAACCGAGGAAGATCAACCTCAAACAATGCCCTCCTACTATCCTCAATACGAGCCCTATTTTAGTTATGAATTACCCCGATTAGCCGATTTTGACCTAGTTTATACCTATCGCCGTATTTGGAAAGAAAAACCAAGCGAAAAAACTAGATTTGGTGGTATCGATTTCACCAAACCTACCACTGGTGACATTTCTATGCAAAATTGGACTTGGGGAAATGACTATCGGCCTGGTACATCTCAAGATAACTTCATTTATACTCAAGATCAACTACAACAATTAGGACAATTAAAACCGGGAGGTTGGATGGGGGGCTTACGTCAAGATGCCCTGCGTAAAGCTGAAGAAAATGCCCTCAGTTATTATTATTGGTTAGTAAAAGGCACAACCGACTCTCAATTAGGCACAGGAGTGAAAAAACCGTCACCGAATCAAATATTTGTAAAAGGCTTAGACTCCCCTATGGGTACAGCTCATGGGTTATCAAAATACCCTTATATTCGAGAAGGTAGAAGGATTATCGGACGACCTCGCTATGGTTATGATGACGGTTTTATGATTAATGAAGTGGATATTTCACGCCGTAATTATCAAGATAAATATTATGTCGATAATTTACCTCCTGATATGTATAAACGTCTAATGGCTGTTTTAGGTGGCTTAGAAGGAGTATCTGTAATTAGTGGCGAAAAACCAGTAAATGAAGTTAAAATTCGTACTCGTTCAACTATTTTTCCCGATTCAGTTGGTATTGGTCATTATGCCATCGATTTTCATCCTTGTATGCAAGAGTATCCTCACGAAAAACCGGGCAATATAGAAAGAGAAGGAGAAAGAAGGGCTGGAGGTCAGGCTTATCCCTTTCAAATTCCTTTATCTGCTATGATTCCGCAAAAAATAGATAATTTGCTAGTGGTAGGAAAAAGTATCGCCACCAGTCATATCGCAGCGGCGGCTTATCGGGTTCATTCTTTTGAATGGTCATCAGGAGCTGCAGCTGGTACAGCAGCCTCTCTAGCCCTTAAAAATGGTATTCTACCTTATCAATTTACAGAGGGTTTTGCGTTTAAAAATAAATATTTACAGGAGTTAAAACTTACTCTTAATAAAAATGGTAATCCTACTGCTTTCCCTAATACTTCTATTTTTAATGACGATTGGGAAGATTGGAAATAAGTATTATTTATTGTTTTAATATTTTTGCCTCTTATATCCCCTAATATTATGGGGCATAGCCATGCTGAC
>CAZWLZ010000102.1:0-10981 GCA_964634505.1 uncultured bacterium
GGACTCCTTTGCAGCACGAGGTCCCGGGTTGTCTCATCATCCATACAGGAGGGCGATCGACTATTTCTCCTTGGGCAACACGCAATAAATAAGGTAACTCAGTCATTTAAAAAAATTTTATAATAGGTGCGTTCTTTAGCATATCACTATGATTTAACACTAATCAATTATTCATTCATAATTAGTAATAATTTCCTAGCTGGTAAAAATAAGAAATTTCGTTAAAACCATAGATATTAGGTAAGCTAAGACGCATCAATCTAAGATATATAGCAGTGGTCATTACTTTTAGGACATCTCCAAATTTTATAAACCATTCAAAGTAAGGATTTCATTTTTGAATCTTATCATAGAATGTCCTAATTGTCTCGATCATTGCTATAAATGAAGTATGGAAATATCAAGATAAAATTTCTTTACTTCATATTAATTAAAAATTAAAACTATTTTTAGGAGAAAAAATCAATGGTAGCTAATCTCTACGAACAAGATTTTAATTTATGGTTACAACAAACAATTATATCTTTAGAAAACCACGATTTTTCAGATTTAGATATTAATAATTTAATTGAGGAGTTAAGAGAATTGGGCAAAGCGGATAAAAATGCTCTTGAAAGCAATTTAATGATTTTATTAGCACATTTATTAAAATTAATCATTCAAAAAGATGCACCAGAAACTATGAAAATAAGTTGGTATAATTCCGTCATTGAACATCGAAAAAGAGTTAAAAAACAACTCAAAAAAACTCCTTCTCTTAAATCTTATATACCTTTAACTTTGCAAGAATCCTATTTAGATGGCCGAGATGTTGCCATTAAAGAGGGGCAAAGAGCTTCTTTTGGAGTGCGTACACCAGATGAATCCGAATATCCTAAAATTTGTCCTTTTACTATTGATCAAATTTTAGATGATGATTTTTATGATTTTAATTAATCTAATGATAGCAGAATACAAGTTAGTTATGTTTTTTTCTTATATTCCCTATTATTTAAAGGGGTTGGTTAATCAGATTGTTTGAAGTATCCCATTTTTTGCTATATATAGTTAAATATATATAAGTAAAATCTAATCTTTTAAAATATATCCCTATTTAATTCTAAATTTTATGACAACTACCAATACCGTTATCACTGATGAGGCGATCGCCATTTCTCCTAATTATAATATTCCTATAACTTTGATAATCATTGCAATTGGTGTAGTTTTTCTCAATAAATGGGTGGGTATCATCTTGGGAATATTTGGACTATTTTTATTATTACAAACAGCCATTATTCGCCTAAAATTTACAACAACAGCCTTAGAAGTCTATCGATCAGATAAAATTATTAGAACTTTTCCTTATACAGAATGGGAAAATTGGCAAATTTTTTGGCAACCCCTACCAATTTTGTTCTATTTTAAAGAAGTCAACAGTATTCATTTTTTACCCATAATTTTTGATAGTAAAGTATTAAGAGAATGTTTAATAAAATACTGTGTTCAAAAATAATAACTTAATTATTATTGAGTATTATTTGTATGTTTTAAAAACTATAAAAAAATTAATCAATTATGTCAGAAATAGAACCAACTAAAAACAAAAAATTAGAACTAGAATTACCTCCAGAAATAATCTTAGAAACAGTAAATTCAGAAAGTGATTTATTAACAGATTTACCATTAGAAAACTCAGAAAAAAAAGATAATAATTTTTCTGAATTAAACATAATAAATACCTTAGAAAATGATTTAAAATTAGATTTATTAAATATTGATAATAATGATAAACAATTGATAATTGATGATATTATTACTATAATTGAGAAAAAAGAGATTGATGAATTAAATCTTAAAAAAGATAATTTACTGAAAGAAATTAAAAAACTAGAAGCAAATAAAGCTAAATTATTATTAGAAAATGAGCAAATTCAAGCCAATGTAGGTAAGTTAGTAGAAGAAGGAATAAAAGAATTACAACAGAAAAAACAAGCCTTAGAAATAGCCATTCAAAAATTAGAAAAGCGTCAAGAAAAAATTGATCAAGAGATGAAAACAACTTTTGCAGGAGTATCTCAAGATTTAGCCATTAGAGTTCAAGGTTTTAAAGATTTTTTAGTAGGAAGTTTACAAGATTTAGCAGCTTCAGCTGAGCAATTAGAATTACAAACTCCTTCTGTTCAAACTTTGGAAACCAATAAAAAAATTGAATCTCCTCCATCAGAAATTAACTCAAATCCTCAATTTGCCGAGAGAAGTTTTAAAGAAGAAACTAAACAAATTCGTCGTTTATTAGATCAATATCGCACCAAACCCGACTATTATGGAGCACCTTGGCAGTTAAGACGAACTTTTGAACCTATTCACGCCGAAAGAGTTGCTAATTGGTTTTTTACTCAAGGAGGAAGAGGTGCGATTAAAAGTATGGATTCCCGTTTACAAAATATTTTGGTGGCTTCTTCTATTATGTCTATTCTTTATGATTTATATGGCGATCGCCAACGAACATTATTATTAACAGATACCCCTGAGAGATTAGGAGAATGGCGTAGAGGCTTACAAGATTGTCTAGGTATATCTCGTAGCGATTTTGGACCAGAAAAAGGAGTAATATTATTTGAATCTCCCGAAGCCTTAAGTCAAAAAGCAGAACGTATTATCAATGATCAAGAAATACCCTTAATCATTATGGATCAATCTGATGATCAAGTCAATTTATCTTTATTACAATTTCCTTTGTGGTTAGCTTTTGCTTCGGATAATTCTAGTCAAAACAGTGGCTATTGGTAATAGGCCAATTTGATCCCCCTAACCCCTTAAAAAGTAGGGTGTTAGGGTGTTAGGGAGATTTTTAACTATTCAATTTTACCTAGATTTGATTTAGAAATTTATTATTGTGCTAAATATAATCTAAAACGGCTATAAAATCCTCTGAAAAAATTTATTTCGCTAAAAAATGGCTAATTTAAAATTAGAAAATATTACTAAAAAAATCAGTAATACAAACGTAATTTCTAATATTACTTTTGAAGTACCAGACGGAGAATTTTGGGTATTAGTAGGCCCTTCTGGTTGTGGAAAATCCACCATATTAAGAACGATCGCCGGGTTAGAATCCATAACAGAAGGGGATTTATATATTGATAATTTATTAGTAAATAATATCCCAGCCCGTCAAAGAGATGTGGCTATGGTATTTCAAAATTATGCTCTTTATCCTCATTTAACGGTAGCTGAAAATATTGGTTTTGGTTTAAAAATGCGTAAAATTGATCCCAAAATTATCTCTACCAAAATAGAGGCGATCGCCAATATGCTGAATATCAGTCATCTTTTAGAGAGAAAACCAAAACAATTGTCAGGAGGCCAACAACAAAGAGTAGCCTTAGGAAGGGCAATTATTAGATCGCCAAAAGTATTTTTATTAGATGAACCTTTATCTAATTTAGATGCCCAATTAAGGGAAGAAATGCGAACAGAATTAAAGCAACTTCATACCAAAATAGGCATAACAACTATTTATGTTACTCATGATCAAATAGAAGCAATGACCTTAGCTGATCGAATTGTGGTACTACACGAAGGAAGAATACAACAAATAGGGACTCCTCAAGAAATATATAAAAACCCTAAAAATTTAATGATTGCTACTTTTTTAGGCAGTCCACCCATGAATATTTTACCAGTAACTTATTTAGATAATCAATTAATAATTAATAATCAGCAATTTCTAATAGTTAATGATTATTTTTTAAGCCGATTTAAACCTAAATTTGGTCAAGGATTAAAAATTGGTATTCGTCCAGAATTTATCACTATTTCTACTAATTTATCAGCAATAAATCAGGATAATAATTGTTATTTAAAAGTTGAAATAATTTTAATTGAACCTTTAGGTAGAGAAATTTTAGTTCGTTGTCAGATAGTTGATTCCGATATTTTTCTTAACTTTTTAGAATCAGGTAATTGGCAGGGGACAATTGGCGATCGCCTAGAAATTAAATTTAATTTAAAAGATATTTTTGTTTTTGATGCCAGTAATGGGGAGTCTTATTAGGTGTTAGGGTGTTGGGGTGTTGGGGTGTTGGGGTGTTGGGGAATAGGTAATAGATAATTATCAATCAAGAAACGAAAATAAAATGAAATAAGCAAACATTATCTAAAATTTTAAAAAAATTATTTGATAAAAAACGATTAAATTGAATAAAACTGATTATTATCAATACTTATAAGCAAAACATATATTTTGAATATACTTAATTTTAATTAATCTTATATTATAAGAAAATTTTATATTAAGTTAGATTAAGAATTTCATTTCTAATATGTAGAGATAAAATTACATTTTTACTTTATAGTCAAAATATACTTAAACAAGATAAGTTATACTGCTAAATTTTAAAATAATAGAGGAGAAACAAAAATGGCAACTTATAACGTTACCCTAGTTACCGCCGATGGCGAGCAAACAATCGAAGTACCTGATGATGAGTATATTCTTGATGCAGCCGAAGAACAAGGTTTAGATTTACCTTATTCTTGTCGTGCTGGTGCGTGTTCCACTTGTGCTGGTAAAATAATATCTGGTACAGTAGATCAATCTGATCAATCTTTTCTTGATGACGATCAAATTGAAGCGGGATATGTTTTAACTTGTGTAGCTTATCCTACTTCTGATTGTAAGATCGAAACCAACAAAGAAGAAGAACTTTACTAAATTAATCAGTAATTTCGTCAATTCATTAACATTGCATACAAGGAAATAATTTTAAAAAATTTCCCTTTTGTATGCAATTTTTTATTTAAAATATTTTTTGAAAGTCAAATTTTATTTATCATTAAGATTGGCTTATTTTTTGTGACCATACTAAAATAATTTTCCCAAACTAATATATATAATTTAATTATAGTTATTTTTTTCATTATGGATTCTATTAAAGTTAGTGGCATTCGTGCTTATGGTTATACAGGTTTTTTACCTGAAGAAAGAGTTTTAGGACAATGGTTTGAGGTTGATTTAACTTTATGGTTAGATTTGTCTAATTCTGGTAACAGTGATAATTTGAATGATAGTCTTGATTATCGAATGGCGATCGCCATAGTTAAAGAACACATAAAAACAGCTAAATTTGCTTTAGTAGAAAAATTAACAGAGGTAATTGCTACCGAAATTTTAGCTTTAGAATTAGTACAAAAAGTACGGGTGAAGTTATCCAAACTAGCAGCACCCATTCCTGATTTTTCAGGTAAAATCACTATTGATATTACTCGCACAAAATAATTAATTAACATAACCAACAAGAAATAATAGGCGTTACGGGAAAAATAAAAGTTCTTAAAAATGGCGATCGCCATAATTCACCTACAGAAATCGTAGCAATTTAAAAAGAAGGTATATCTTGGCAATGGAAAGTTTAGATTATCTATACTTGTAGAAATTATGATTTATATTAATCATTCTTAAAGGTGAACAATTTGTCACCTTTTTTTATTTCATCACAACTATAACAGTTAAATTCTACAGTCATAGTCAAAATTAACTACACAAACAGAATACATCTTCAGTCAATCTTGTTTCAATTATATTTATAACCTAAAAACCAATTATAGCTTTAGCTTTACTACAAACTTAATGAACAAGGAGTTAATCATGTCAAAATTAAAAGCCGATCCGATTCGTTTAGAAATTTTTAAAAATCTCTTTCAATTCATAGCAGAAGAGATGGGAATTACTTTACAAAATACTGCTGTTTCCGTGAATATCAAAGAACGACTAGATTTTAGCTGTGCCATTTTTGATTATCAAGGAAATTTAGTAGCAAATGCCCCCCATATTCCTGTACATTTAGGCTCAATGAGTGAGAGTATTAATAGCCTAATTAAAGCTAAAAATAATCAGATAAAATATGGGGATGTTTATATATCGAATAATCCTTATAATGGCGGCACTCATTTACCTGATGTAACAGTAATTACTCCTATTTTTGATGAACAAAAAACACAAATTATTTTCTATGTAGCTTCCCGAGGACATCACGGAGATTTAGGAGGGATTACCCCCGGTTCAATGCCTCCTCATAGTAAACATTTAGATGAAGAAGGGATTTTATTTGATAACTTTTTATTAGTAAAAGATGGCAAATTTAGAGAACAAGACTTATTAAACTTATTGTTAAATAATCCCTATCCAGCTAGAAATGCTAACCAAAATATTGCGGATTTAAAAGCTCAAATTGCTGCTAATTGTAAAGGGGAAAAAGAATTATTAAAAATTGTCAATAAATATAGTTTAAAAACTGTAGAGACTTATATGCAGTTTGTCTTAGATAATGCTGAAGAATCCGTCAGAAAAGTTATTAAAAGTTTAAAAGATGGCAGTTTTAATTATGAAATGGATAATGGTAGTAAAATTAATGTTGCTATCACTATTAATGAAGAAAAACGACAAGCCAAAATTGATTTTACTGGTACATCTAAGCAACAATTAGATAATAATTTAAACGCTCCTTCTGCTATCTGTAAAGCAGCCGTTTTATACGTTTTTCGTACCTTAGTAAAAGATAATATTCCTTTAAATGCAGGATGTTTGAAACCTTTAGAAATAATTATTCCCGAAGGGTGTATGTTAAACCCTAAATATCCCGCCGCTGTAGTGGCAGGAAATGTGGAAACTTCCCAAGCAATTACCGATAGTTTATACGGAGCTTTAGGTATCAAATCAGCCTCTCAAGGTACGATGAATAACTTCACTTTTGGTAATGAAAAATATCAATATTATGAAACCATTTGCGGTGGCTCTGGGGCAGGAATAAATTACCATGGTACAGACGCAGTACAAACTAATATGACTAATTCCAGATTAACAGATCCAGAAATATTAGAAATGCGTTTTCCTGTATTAATAGAAGAATTTTCCATCAGAGAAAATAGCGGAGGAAAAGGTTTATTTAATGGCGGAAATGGTGTGGTAAGAAAAATTAAATTTTTAGAAGAAATGACGGCTGGAATTTTATCTCAAAAACGAGTTACCTCTCCGTTTGGTTTAGCAGGTGGGGAAGTAGGAAAAACAGGCAAAAATTATGTTCAACGTGTTAATGGAAGTCTCGAAAATTTAGCTAGTAATGCCACAGTAACTATGGCTTCTGATGATGTATTTATTATTGAAACTCCGGGCGGTGGTGGCTACGGTTTAGCCAAATAAATAGGCAAAATAAGTAATTATCGATAATCTCCTAATTCACTTCAATTGAATAACACAATCAAAAAAAATAATACTATGTGGAAAATTTATGTTGACCGTGGTGGTACATTTACTGATCTGGTAGCAATTACTCCAGATAATCAAATTATAATTCGTAAATTACTTTCCGAAAATCCTGAACATTATCAAGATGCGATAATTCAAGGTATTAGAAATGTTTTAAAACTGGGAAACAATCAACTTATTCCCTCAGAAAATATTGAAATTATCAAGGTAGGAACTACTTTAGTAACTAATGCTTTATTAGAGAGAAAAGGCGATCGCCTCGTGTTATTAATCACCAAAGGCTTTAAAGATGCCCTAAAAATTGGTTATCAAAACCGCCCCAATATCTTTGCTTTAGAAATAAAATTACCAGAAATGCTCTACGAAAAAGTAATTGAAATTGAAGAAAGATATAACGCTCAAGGAGAAGAATTATTACCAATTAATCTTGATTTTATTCCTCAATTAGAACAACTATATAATGAGGGCATTCGTAGTTGTGCGATCGTTTTTATGCACAGTTATTTATATCCAAAACATGAACAAGAAGTAGCAGAAGTTGCTAAAAAAATTGGATTCACTCAAATTTCGGTATCCTCTCAAATTAGTCCTTTAATTAAATTAGTTAGTCGGGGTGATACTACTGTTGTTGATGCTTATTTATCTCCCCTTTTAAAAAGATATATTAATCAATTATCTAGTCAATTATCTCAGACAAAATTAATGTTTATGCAATCCAATGGCGGCTTAATTAAGGGAGATAATTTTCAGGGTAAAGATGCTATTTTATCTGGGCCGGCTGGAGGAATTATTGGGGCTGTAAAAACAAGTTTAATGGCTGGTTTTGATAAAATAATTACTTTTGATATGGGTGGCACTTCTACAGATGTAGCCCATTATAACGGCGAATATGAGCTTAGTTTTGAGACAGAAGTCGCAGGAGTAAGATTACGCACACCAATGATGTCTATTCATACGGTAGCGGCTGGAGGAGGCTCTATTTGTTCTTTTGATGGCTCACGTTATGGAGTAGGGCCAGAATCAGCTGGTTCTAATCCAGGGCCGGCCTGTTATGGTAAAGGAGGAAATTTGACTATCACTGATTGCAATTTATTATTAGGTAAAATTCAACCTAATTATTTTCCTCAAGTATTTGGAATTGAAGGAAATTTACCCTTAAATACTCAAATTGTTAAACATAAATTTCAAGATTTAGTAACAGAAATTAAGGAGAAAAAAGCTGAAGAAATAGCAGAAGGTTTTATCGAAATTGCCGTAGAAAATATGGCAAATGCCATCAAAAAAATCTCACTACAAAGGGGTTATGATGTGTCTGAATATACTTTATGTTGTTTTGGAGGTGCAGGGGGGCAACACGGTTGTTTAATTGCTGATTCTTTAGGCATGAAAAAGATATTTATTCATTCTTTTGCAGGAGTTTTATCTGCTTATGGAATAGGGTTAGCAGATGTGAGAGTAATTAAACAAAAATCCATAGAAAGTGAATTAAATATGGAATTAATATCTACTTTAAAAAAGTTAGGTCAAGATTTAGAATTAGAAGCTAATGATCAAATAAATCCACAAGAAGGTTTAATAACTACTGGCTATAAAGTCAATTTAAAATATTTAGGAAGTGATTCAAGTTTAACGATTAATTTTAGTGAAGATACGTCTAAAATGAGAGCAGAATTTGAAGAACAACATTTGAGTCGTTATGGTTTTATTCAACAAAATAAACCTTTAATTGTGGAATTAATAATAGTAGAAATAATTCAAGATATGCCTACGCCTCAACTACCAGAAATTAAACGTTTTCGTCCTTTAAATCAACCTCCGCAACCTCTAGAAATTACTAAAATTTTTACTCACAATTGTTGGTATGATGCCCCTATTTATTTACGAGAAGATTTACAACCAGATGATTGTATTCAAGGAATAGCTATTATTGTAGAGAAAACTGGGACAATTGTGATTGAACCTAATTGGCAAGCAAGACTAACTAATAGCAATTGTTTAATTTTAGAACTTTGCCTTGAATAATAATTTGGCGATCGCCAATCATACTTCCTCTTTTAGCTTCGCTTTTTTACTTTGGTGTAAATCTAATTTGTAGGATATTTTATATATTAATATCTCTACTTTATTGCTTCGATTATATTCACTACCTAATACTTACTACCTATTCTCAATGTTGAGTTGTTACAAAAGTTAATTAATTTGTCAATTATTGCTACAAAATTTATACTGAGAAATAGGGGTAAAATAGCTATTAATTGAGAAAATTAGGCTAATTTTGCCCGAAAATTTCCAAATTTAAGCTAATTACATTTAGGTCAAAATTTGGCAAATTATAAATAAGGACAAATTAGTTATTTATATTTTTAATGTGGAGAAGGTACAATGACTCTAAAATATACGCAATTTTACCTTGCGCTATGGCAATATCTCAATCAACCCCTGTTTCCTTATCATGGTTTAGAGTCTATTTGGAAACCTAGTCGTTTTTGGTATATTTATAAGATACAATTCTTAGAAGCGTGTTGGTATAAACCAAGTGTTATCCCTAGTCACGAAAATCGTGGACAAGATGAATATAGAACAGGAAATTAGACGTTTACAAGATATTATGCCCGCCTCAGGGAGAATGTTTACTAAAATAATTAGTAAACCACAACAATCTAAAGTGATTTGTGCTAATTTTCCTTTCCCTTGGCAACAAAAGAATCACCATATTTATATCAATTTTGACTACTGGAAAAATCTTTCTGTCGAACAAAGAGATTTACTCTTATTACGTTCTATTACTCTTTTTTTTGAGGTAAAGTGGTTTAAACCTGATCTTTATCAAGGGATTATTTTAGCTAGTTTAATCGGTTTAAGTGCCGAAATAATTCAAACTGATTTTGTTGGTGTGGTGGTAGCAGGAAGTCTGACGGCGATCTCCATTAATCAAATTTGGTTAAAAAATTGCAGCCCAGAAAAAGAAATAGAAGCGGATGAAAAAGCAATAAAAATTGCTCTAAGAAGAGGTTACACCGAAACACAAGCAGCCCGTCATCTTTTAGAGGCGACCGAAAATATAGCTAAAATTGAACAGAGAAAAAGTCTTAATTTTATCGATTTAGTTCGTTGTCAAAAATTAATGGCGATCGCCAATAGTAGCTTTTAGAGATAGCCAACAGTAACCTTAAAGGTTTAATCTGGTGAAGGATTTAGTTCAATTAACTCTAATTCTTTAATTAATTTCACAGTTTCTACACTGACAGTTACTATTTTTTTGATCAAACTAACTATATACATTTCATTTTCTAATTGATTGGGAACATTAACAATGCCACTACGTTTATCGGTTTTAATTTGATATTGATCAATTATCCAATTTAAAGCACTTTTATTACCTAATTTATATTCCCAAGTTTCGGCTGGAATGCTTGTTAATGTTAGATAATCATTAGACTTGTTGTGAAATAAGTTAAGACAAAATAGAATTAAAGAAAAAATGTCCAAAAATTGAAATTACAGCAAGTTTCGTTCAAACGTGTCATATCTGCAAACTCTTATAATCTTGCTTGGAATTCATTTAAGAATATATTCTTGTGGCTAATTTGATCGAGAACTGCTGTAAGTTATATCAAGTTCGCTTAAATAGTTACAATAAAATCACTCCAAATTATCTATGGAGACAGATTTTTATTTATAGAACCTATTTGGTATCTTATCTGAAATCATTATCTAGTCTGTATTATAGTA